>JAITHF010000144.1 GCA_031280115.1 Spirochaetaceae bacterium
CTTGACGGCGCTACGCTGACCTTGGGAGAGACGGCGATACTCGGCCTTCCTGCCACCGGCACTGCTGTGGGTATCAATGTGGGAGCCACCGCGGAGAAGAAGTTCACCATCAGAGGCGCGAGTAGCGCCTCCACCTTGGCCGCCGGCGCTGACGGCACCGGCACGGTGTCCTTCCAGGGCCTTGCGGCGGGCAGCAAAATCCTCGGGAGCGCCACCACCGCGACCCTTGCCGGCGCTGGCGATGATTTGACCATCGCGGTCGGCGCGAACAGCGTGGTTATCGAGCGCGTGGAAATCAACCTGACCAGTAATGGCGCGATTACCATCGCAAACAGCGGCGTCCTCACCCTGAACGGCGCGGCCGCGACGATAAAGCTGGGAGCTGAAACGACCGCAATGGGTGGTAATGCCAATAGAAAAATTCCAAATGCCACTATTGGAGCTAATCTTATAATATGGGCGAGCGCAGATGGAACCGGGGGCAGTGATGGTGACGGTGTAGATATTGGCAAAATTATCGGCGCGGATTCCGCCAATACCCTCACAGGTACTGGCGCTATTACTCTTAATGCGGCAACAGTGAACGCGTAATCCTGTGTAGGGCGCTGCGCGGGGGGAAAAATATGGGGGGTCTTTGAAACAGCCTTCGGCTGCCCCCCAAACCCCCCACCGGCGCGGCGTGCTTTGAGCCGGCGCCCTTTCGGGAGCGCGGTGAGGCGGGGCGTGAGGGTTGTGACTAAAATCGCAAACCCTCTCGCAACAGGAAGCACGTGAATCCCCCGCAGGGGGCGCAGGGGGCTTGAAACAGCCTGCGGCTGTATGGTATAGTTAGATTGTTCGTTCTAAAAACTATAAAAAAGCACTACAGAGGAGAACTCTTATGAAGCAATCTGATTATGCCGCCGTCCTGCTTGCCGGGGTGCTGCTCGCCGGATGCGCCGGAACCGCCAAGACCAGCGGGCCCCAACCGGCGGCAGACCTGCAAGAGGCCGAAGTGGTAACGGAAGCCGAAATCGAAGCCGAAGCCGAAGCGGCAGCGCTGGAGAACGAGGGGGCCGGGCAAGATCCCGCGGAAGCAGCAGCGGACTATCTTGCGGAAGGGGAAAACGCCTTCAAAGCAGGCCAGTACGATGAAGCAATCCAAGCGCTTGACCGCGCGGCGGCGCTCCATAAGGAAGGACGGGCCTATTTCTACCGAGGGAACGCGCTCTTTTATAAAGAAGATTTTGCGAAGGCCGCAGAAGACTACACTGCGGCGCTGGAAGATCCAGACTTCGGGGAGAAACTGTACGCCTATTATAACCGCGGCGCCGCGTACGACGCCCTGGGAAATCCTGACAAAGCTATCGAAGACTATACGGCGGCGCTGCGGATAGACCCGAACTTCGTGTACGCCCTTAATAACCGGGGGCTTGCTAACGCCCGTAAAGGCGCCGCTGACCAGGCCATTGAGGACTTTAACATGGCTGTTGACGTTGACCCTCAGTGCGCGGCAGCCATGAATAACCGCGGGCTTGTGTATATGGATCGAAAGGATTACGACTCGGCCATCGAAGACTTTAACCGGGCGCTTCAAATTGACCCCAGCTTTATCTATATGGCCGATACTCAGGGCATTATGTATAAAAACAAGGCGCCGGCGGAACAAACTGAAGGGGCGGGGCAGCGGGAACCTTCGCTCTTTCTTGAACTGCGGAATAACCGCGGCACTGCGTATTCCCGCAAGGGCGAGACGGATAAGGCCCTGGACGACTATAATACAGCATTGAAAATCAACCCGCGCTTTCTAAGCGCCTTAAACCACCGAGGGGATATCTTTCTTCAGCAGGAAGATTACGACCGCGCTATCGCGGACTATACTGCGGCACACCGCGTGGACCGGCATGATATTCACGCCCTCAACAGCCGGGGGCTTGCGTTTCTCTATAAACAAGACTATGAACACGCTGTGGCGGACTTTAACCGGATACTTCAACTAGACCCCGCCCATGTGGGGGCCCTCACCAACCGGGGGGTGGCGCGAAAAAACAAGGGCGAATACGAAGCGGCTGTGGCGGACTACAGCAAGGCCCTCCAGATAGCGCCGGCACATCAGGACGCGCTGAATAACCGGGGGGCGGCGTATACCCAGCAGGGGCGGTACGACCTTGCTATAAAAGACCACAGCGAGGCGCTGAAAGCGGACCCGCAGGATACTACGGCCCTGACGAACCGGGGGATTGCCTATTCCCGTACCGGCGCCTATGACACGGCTATACGAGACTTCAATGCGGCGCTCCAGATTGATCCCGCAGATACGGTGGCCTTAAACCAGCGGGGTATCGCCTATTTCCGCAAAGGGGACGATGAACAGGCTTTGAGCGATTACAGCCTGGCGCTTATCTATAATCCCAGAGACCCTGCGGCGCTGACCAACCGGGGGCGTATCTATATGTCCCGGGAAGATTACGACCTTGCTATACAAGACTTTAACGGGGCGCTTCAGATCAATCCTGCCTATGTAGACGCCCTTGACAGCCGCGGCACCGCGTACAGCGGCAAAGGGGATACGGATAGGGCGCTTGCGGACTATAATGCGGCGCTGAAAGCGGATCCGCGCTTTGTAAGCGCGTTAAGCAATCGGGGGGTGCTCTATGATAAACTCGGCCAGTATGACAAGGCTATCGCGGACTATAACGCGGCGCTTCAGATACAGAGCCGCTTTGCCGCGGCGCTGAACAACCGGGGCTTCGCGTATTACCATAAAGGGGACTACGCCCGGGCCATCGCGGATTACAGCGCGGCGCTTCAGATACAGCCGCGCTTTGCGCCGGCGCTGAACAACCGGGGCGCGGCGTATTACGAGCGGGGGGATATTGACCAGGCTATCGCGGACTGGAGCGAGCTTTTACGCATACAGCCGGCGCATAGCGCGGCGTTAAGCAACCGAGGGGACGCCTATTCCCGCAAAGGGGAGTATAACCGCGCGATTGTGGACTACAGCGCGGTATTGCGGCTCAATCCCAATAACCTTACGGCCAGGCACAATCTTGAAAGGGTGCAGACCCGCCAGGCTGCCGCCAGCGCCGGGAATGGATCCGCGGCGGCCCGTTAAACCAACCAATCCCAGGGCGCCTTGACAGGATAGAAGGGGTAAGGTACTATATTCAGATATTACCCTTAAAGGAGTAGAAACATGAGCTATAAAGTTGAAATTGGTATTTCAAATAAGCATGTGCATTTAAGCGACGGGGATCTGGCGAAGTTGTTCGGCCCGAGCCATAAGCTGACCGTCAAAAAAGAACTGAAACAGCCCGGGCAGTTCGCCTCTGACGAGCTGGTTGACGTGGTGGGGCCCAAGGGAACCCTCAAAGGCATCCGCGTTCTCGGCCCTACCCGCAAGGAATCCCAGGTCGAACTCTCAATGACCGACGCGCGGCAGATCGGGCTTTCCCTTCCGGTGCGGGAGTCAGGGAAACTCGACGGCAGCCCGGGAGTAAAGCTCATAGGGCCCGCCGGCGAGGTTGACCTTGCAAAAGGCGCGATTATCGCCCTGCGGCATATCCATCTCTCGCCGGCGCAGGCCGCTGAAGCAGGCGTCAAAGATACTGAGATGGTGGATGTCAAAACCTCCGGCACAAGGCCGGTGATCTTTCAAAACGTGCTCATCCGTTCAGGCGACGCCCACACCAGAGAATTCCATGTTGATACTGACGAGGGAAACGCCGCGGGTATCAAAAACGACGAATTCGTGGAAATCATCCCAAAGAAATAACCCCTGATACCATTGAGGATCTGCGGGAAACCTACGCGCGTATCAAGCCGGAAATCGAAAAGAAACTGGCAGGGTTTTCCGCACTGTGGGATCAGGGAGCTGACCTTGAACTCTTTCAGGAACTGTGCTTCTGTACCTGTACGCCCCAAACCAGCGCCCATCGCGGCTGGGCGGCGGCGTGTACGCTCCTTGAACGGGGCTTCTTGGCGCACGGCAGCGCCGAACAGGTCGGGGCGGTTCTGCGGGAATGCGGGGTGCGCTTTCATAACCACAAGGCGCGGTATATCACGGAAAACCGCGAAACCTTTTACCCGCATACCAAAAAGCGCCTTGCCCGGATCCTTGAGCAGGACGACCCGCACGGGGCCCTGGCCGCCAGAGTCGCGGGCTGGGGCATGAAAGAAGCCGCGCATTTTATGCGGAATATCGGCTTCGGACACGTTTCGAGCATTCTCGACCGGCACATCCTGCGCCGGCTCGCGGGTTGCGGCGTGATACCGTCGATACCGAAGACCCTTTCGCCGGCGCGGTACCGGAACATAGACCAGGCCATGAAAGCCTTCGCAGCGGCTTGCGGCATCCCGCTTGCGGCGCTGGATTTCGTGTTCTGGTACCAAGAAACCGGCGAGCTTTTTAAGTAACGCCGGCGTTGATTAAAAAGCGAGATTATTTTACAGTAGCGGTATGAAAGAAATGAAAGATTTGGAGCATATCAGATCTAAAGCGGCATTTATTATTGATATGGACGGGGTTATCTACCACGGGAACCAGCTTCTGCGCGGGGCCCCTGAGTTTGTGGACTGGCTTTCAGAAAACAGCAAAGCCTTTCTCTTCTTAACCAATTCAAGCGAACGCTCCCCTTTGGAACTCTCTCAGAAACTGGCGCGGCTGGGGATTATGGTGGATCCAGAGCATTTTTACACCAGCGCCCTTGCGACCGCGAGTTTTCTCGCGTCCCAGTGTCCGGGCGGCTCGGTGTACGTTATAGGCGAACCCGGGCTTATTCAGGCGCTGTACGAGGCGGGGTTCACTATGAACAACGTAAATCCCGACTACGTGGTGGTAGGCGAGGGGCGGGGCTACAGCCTTGAGACATTGGAACGGGCGGTTAAGCTGGTTAATAGCGGGGCGCGGCTCATCGGCACCAATCCTGATCTCACCGGCCCTGTGGAAGGCGGGATAGTGCCGGCCTGCGGCGCACTGGTTTCTCCTATTCAGCTTGCCACCAATACTAAGGCGTATTTTGTGGGCAAGCCCAATCCGCTCATCATGCGCCACGGGCTGCGCCGGCTCAACAGCCGGCGGGAAGACACGGCCATTATTGGGGACCGGATGGATACGGACATTGTGGCCGGCGTAGAATCGGAGATTGAGACTATTCTGGTTCTCTCAGGGGTTACGTCCTTGCCGGACATCCCCCGTTTTCCCTACCAGCCCAAACATATTCTCGAAGGCGTATTTGAAATCCCCATCCCCCCTGCCCCTGCAAAAGACTCAACAGCTCATCATACAGCCGGTTGAAACGCGCGCCTTCCTTTTTTTCTTGCTTGTTCCTTTTCCTTCGCGCCGCCCCTCACCGCGCTTTGACCGCGCACAGGCGCGGCGCAGGAAGCCGCCGGAGGCGGCGCGGAGGGGCCTTTTATCCCCCTCCAGCGCCGGCTTAGAGGGCGATCTCCATCTTTTGCTCGCCAATATGATGTTTTTCCACGTAGCCTGTGAGTATCAGCGTAAGCGCGCCGTCGCCGGTTACGTTGCAAGCAGTGCCGAAACTGTCCTGCAAGGCAAAGATAGTAAGCATAAGGGCGGTTCCGTTCGGGTCAAACCCAAGAACGCTTACGATAAGCCCTAGGGAGGCCATGACCGTGCCGCCGGGCACCCCGGGAGCGGCAACGGCAAATATCCCCAGCAGCATACAGAACAAAATCATTGTCGGCAAGGCCGGCAAACGGCCGTACAGAACCTGCGATACAGTCATCACGAAAAAACATTCAGTCAGAACCGAGCCGCAGAGGTGGACATTGGCGAACAGCGGCACTCCGAAGGCCACCATGTCTTTGCGGAGCGCCGGAGACTTGTTCGCGCATTGCAGGGCTACCGACAAGGTTGCCGCAGACGACATGGTCCCGACAGCGGTGAGGTAGGCGGGCCCGTAATGGCGGATAACCTCAAAGGGGTTTTTCCTTGCATAGGCGCCGGCGATTCCGTACAGCAGGGCCATCCAGATATAATGCCCTGCAAGAACAATAAGTATCACGATCAGGAATACAGGCAGCTGTTTGGTGATAGACCCTTCATAGGCCAGCACCGAAAACGTACAGCCGATAAAAAAGGGCAAAAGGGGGATAACCACGGTGGTAACGATAGAGATAACAATCTTCTGGAATTCATCCAGCAGATTTATGAACGTTTGAGCCTTGTTCCATGTGGCGGCAAGGCCCACCAGCACGGCGGTAACAAGCGCGCTCATAACGGGCATAATCTGGGGAATCGCCAGGCGGAATACCTGTTCCGGCAGTTCCCTGTTGCCGCCCGGGTCGCTTACGATGTGCAGGTAGGGGATTATGCCGTAGCCGGCAAACGACGAGAAGAGCGCTGCGCCGGCGCTGGAACCATAGGCGATAACCAAGGCGATGCCGAGCAGTTTAGAGGCGTTTCCCCCCAGTTTGGTAATCGACGGGGCGATAAACCCGATGATGATGAGAGGGATACAGAACATGATAAGGTTGCTTAACAGGCTTTGTACCGTAATAAGCACCTGCATCACCGCCTCATTGGCCGCAAGGCCGATGAGAATACCCACGACAAGAGCCGCAACCAGACGGAAGGGCAGACTAGAAAAAAATTTCATACGTTCCTCCTATTATTTTTTTTTATATTCACGGTCGAAACCGCGCTATCCCTTTATTCGTCAAGCATAATCTGAATAATTTCTTTGTCAGTCTTACGCATGCCTTCTTTCCCAAGGCGGCTTATGTTCCTGATGGTGTTTTCCACGCCCTTGGCGATAATGCCGTCGCCGCCGTAAAACTGCTGGCCCCGGCTGAACATCTCGTGCCCTAAAATACCGGCGTCCACCGAAGCGGCGATCTTCGCGGCGCAGGAAGGCTTGGCGCCGTCGCAAACAATGCCTGAGGTAATCGCAAGGGCGTTTACCAGCGTATGCGACACGTCTTCCAAGCCGCCCCCTTTAAGATAGGCGATGCCCGCGCCTGCGGCGGCGCCGGCGCAGACAACGCCGCAATAGGCCGAGAGGCGGCCTATACCGGTTTTAAGGTGGATTGCGATAAGGTCCGCAAGCACCAGGGCGCGGATAAGCTCGTCCTTGCCCTTGTGTAAATGGGCCGCGTATTCGATAACCGGAAGGGACGCGGCCATCCCCTGATTGCCGCTGCCTGAAAGGATGATAACCGGCATGCCGCAGCCGCTCATGCGGGCGTCCGAACCGGCGGCGGCGGCGGCCTTGGCTTTTATCTTCACATCGTCCCCGTAGTTTTCCCGCAGCACCCTGCCGATATTGGCCCCGTAATTTCCCCGCAGCCCCTCGGCGGAAATGGCCGTATTATACGCGACCTGCCGCTCGATAAGCTCCCGCACATGGTCAAGATGAACCGTGCCGGCAAAATCCATAATGGCCTCCACGTCCAGCATGGTCCGGTCGGTTTTGGCGCCGGCCTCCTGTTCTTCTTCTGCACCGGCGCTGAACAGGCTTTTCCCGTCTTTTTCCACGGAGGCAATGTTCGTATGGGTGTTGATTATGCGTATCCGCGCAGAGGATTGAGATCCGTCCGGCCCCGGGGCATAGAGGGTTATCGTTATTTCCAGCACCCGTTCTGTGTCTGCCATAACCACCTCAATAGGAACGCGCTCCAGAAAGGCCCCGATCTCCCGCTGTTTTTCCCCGCTTACCGAGGCTATGGCTTCCAGTTTTTTCCCGGCGTCTCCGGCCACGATGCCCGCGGCGGCGGCGGCCTTAATGCCCTTGAGCCCCCCTGTGTTCGGCACCACCACGCTTTTCACGTTTTTGATGATGTTCCCGCTGGCTTCAACCAGCACCCGGGAAGGCTCCTGCCCCAGCACTTCCCGGGCCTTTGCCGCGGCAAAGGCGACGGCCACAGGCTCGGTACACCCCATAGCAGGTACAAGTTCTTCGTGTAACACAGCAAGATAATTTTGGTAACGCGGATCAGTATGTTTCATTTTTTTACGCTTTTACACTTCTTTTTTTATTTTTTTACATAACCAAACTGGTTATACACTCATTATAGAACGGCTTTTCCCCGAATGCAAGCACCCCCGAAGCGGCGCAGCGCATGAAGCCTTGAGGGGTGGTTTGGGGGCAGCCGAAGGCTGTTTCAGCAATCGTCGTTTGCACTATGAGCCGCAAAACATGAAGCGCTGATAAAAGAGCCCCCAAATTCTCTTTAAGAGGCGCGCAGCGCCGATATAAAAAACAAAGCCCGGAAAAAACCGGTTTTTTTGCTCTCAAAACAAGTTTTCCCGTTACCGCGCAAACCTTCCGCGTATACGCGCAAACCTTCCGCGTATACGCGCAAACCTTCCGCGTATACGCGCAAACCTTCCGCGTATACGCGCAAACCTTCCGCGTATACGCGCAAACCTTC
>JAITHF010000212.1 GCA_031280115.1 Spirochaetaceae bacterium
CGACACGTTCGCGTCAGAGCGCAGGGAACCCTCCTCCATATTGCCGTCGCAAACCCCAAGATGCCGCGCAAGCCGGCGGAACTGCTGGATAAAAAGCTCCGCCTCCTCGCCGCTCTCCATGTCAGGCTCGGTAACGATTTCCAAAAGCGCCACCCCTGCGCGGTTGTAGTCCAAAAGGGACGCGGCGCCGGCGTGAATCATCTTGCCCGCGTCCTCCTCAAGGTGGCACTCTTTTATCCGCACCCGCTTCTTAACGCCCTTCCCCTCAATGTCAAAATACCCCTCCCGCCCAAGGGGGGAAGCGAACTGGGAAATCTGGTAGTTCTTGGGCATATCAGGGTAGAAATACTGTTTGCGCTCAAACCAGGTGTATTCCGGTATCGCGCAGCTGAGGGACGCGGCCACCACGCAGCCCATGCGGAGCGCCTCCGTGTTGAGGGACGGCAGAACCCCCGGATACCCCATGCAGACCGGGCAGATATTGGTATTAGGCTCGTCGCCGAACGCGGAGCGGCAGCCGCAGAAGACCTTGGTTTTGGTCAGCAGGTGGATATGGACTTCAAGTCCGATAAATGACTGATACATAGCGCCATCATACCGGTAACAGGAAAGAGAGAAAAGAGAGGAAAGAGCGGTAGAGAGGAAGGGCCGGGGGCCTTGGGAAAAAATCCTTGAACAGGAACGGCTTTTTATCTATACTGATTATATGCCTATACTTGCCGCCGCGCTTATAATGATGGCCGTTGTAATCGGTATTATTGTGGTGATTGTGATTGTCGCGGGCCCTTCAAAGGGCCTTGCCAGCAAAACGCCGAAAGACCAAGACACCATGCTGAGACTTGTAAATAAACGGTTGTCCCAGAACCCCCGGGATCCGGAGGCGCTTTCCCACCTTGCGGATATTTATTTTAAGCAGGAGAGCTGGGAAAAGGCGTTTAAAACATACGAGATTTTGGAAGAGCTGGCAGAAACCAATCAGAAACTTGACCCCTTCGAGATCCACCTGCGCTGCGGGCTCTGCGCGCTGGAAGTGCATGCTTTCGAGCCGGCGTACAAGAGCTTCAGCGCGGCCTGGAATATCAAGCAGGATAATTTCGAGGTGAATTATAACATGGGGTATCTCGAATTCCAGCTTAAAAACTATGAGAAATCAGTGCAGTACCTCTCTCTTGCCCGCAAACAAGACGGGGAGCACATGCCTACCATGCGCTGCCTGGGGCACGCTTTTTTCAAGCTCTTAAAATACAAGGAATCCATGGCGTTCATCCGCAAAGCCATCGAGCTTGCGCCGGACGACAAAGAGTCCCTCTATATTTTGGGGGAATGTTACGCCGAGGTGGGGCATACGGATCAGGCCCTGCGTATTTTCACCCACCTCCGCTCGGATCCGGTCCGGGGCCCCAACGCCTCGCTGTATGCCGGCAACATCAATCTCGCCCAGCACAAGCTTGAGCAGGCCATTGAAGACTTTGAGTTCGGGCTTAAACACCAGAACATCGAGCCGGCGGTGCTCCTTGAACTGCGATACCAGTTTGCTATCGCCTGCCTCAAGCAAAACGAGATAGGCAAAGCCATTCTGCTCCTCCAGGCGGTTCAGGAGGATAATCCGTACTATAAGGACGTCTCCGGCCTCATCGACCGCTACGAGGAACTGAACACCAATAAAAACCTGCAGATTTTCATGCTGGCCCCGTCAGTGGATTTCGTGGCGCTGTGCCGGAAGATCGTGCTCAGTTATTTCAACAAATCAAAGACCAAGATAAGCAATATCATCGTGAACCGGAACGAGTGGGTTGACATCATCGCCGACGTGGAAACGATAAAATGGACCGATATGGTGGTGTTCCGGTTTATCCGGAACCAAGGGTCCATCGGGGAACTTGTTGTGCGGGACTTTCATTCGCGCCTTAAAGAGACCAAAGCCGGCAAGGGCATCTGTATCAGTGTGGGAACCTTTTCCGACGAGGCCCGGCGGTTTACCGAAGCCAGGCTTATCGATCTTTTAGAGAAAGAACAGCTTCTGCCCATTCTTATTACGGTGGATGCGAAGCTCGGCAGTATGCCCGAAGCCGCTCAAGAACAGGCGCACGAGGTTTTGGACTCCGATCTTGTCAATGAGGAATTATACGAATCAGACCAGAGCGCCGCCGAAGACAGCGGCGGCATTGGTGGAAAAGCGGAAAAGCCGGAGCAAGAGCCTTCGCCGGCATAAAATCTCTTTAGGTATGAGGGATTAAGGCGCAATAAAAAAGTTTTGTAACAACACCATTGACCAACCTGCCTGCTTTGTTATATGCTAAAAAAGCCGAACGGCCTACCCATGCAACGCGGGAAACTATGCGATATGGCGGCTTTGGCTCTTTGAAATAAGGGTTAAGGGTGAACCCCCTGTACCCCCTGTAGAAAAAGCGGGAAAGAAGCAGCATATAGTACCATACTATATAGGGGAGTAAGCCGGGCAATCGGAACAAGCCTCAAGCCCCCGCATTTAGGCGTGAGGCAGTCGGCAAAATCCAATATTGGCGTTTAAGCATGAAAGCATGGAGGGAAATAAAACAGGTTATGGGCGCAAAAAAGACAGAACCAAAGATACTTTCTCTTTTTTCCGGCTGCGGCGGGCTTGACTGGGGGTTTCACCTAGCGGGGTATAAGACCGTTTGGGCGAATGATATAAATGAGTGGGCGGTTCAGACTTTCACGG
>JAITHF010000149.1 GCA_031280115.1 Spirochaetaceae bacterium
GAACCACCGTAAAAGCTCCCTGTAGGGAGTTTTTGCGAAAACCAAGCTATACCCCTGGCGGTTATCGTTGAAGCAAGAATCCCCCGCCTTTAGGCGTGGGGAGTGTCAATGGAAGCGGGATTTTTCCCGCTCAAGGTCCCCAATCTGGACAATCATAGCGCCTTGCCGCACCGTGTACGCAAGGGGAACCGGATTACAGCCCCCCTTAAAGCCGATGGTGGACTTGTTCATTACTACGTCGCAGAGCCGGCAGATAACCTCGTCCCGCCGCTCATAATAGCCGGTGCTCCCGCAAATATCGCAGGCGTCAAGGCCCACGCCGTAGGCCGCGGCGTTTTTTTTGATGACGATAAAGCGCACCTCCACGCCGCCTTGGGCGTTCCACGCAAACCGGTGGAGGCGCCCGTCCTCCACGCGCTCAAGGGGGATGATAATCTCCTCCCCTGCCACGGTCATAGGCTCCGCCGGCGAGAGGGTTACTTCCCGCCGGTCCCAGGCGTTGAGCGCCGTGAGGGAGGCAAGCGCCAGGGCAAGCCCCCCTATGGCAAGCGCCCCCCGGCGCCGGTCCCGAAGCAGTGCCGCCCGCATCTTGCGGGTTTCCGCCGGATTGCCCCCTTGGGGGGCGCTGCGGGACAGGGCGCCCGCCAAAAGCGCCCCGGGCAGGATAAGCGCCGCGATGATGCAGGCGTACCGGAAAACAGCCTCGTGATTGACCGCGGCCATCACCAGACGGAAGAGCCCGCGTATGAGAGGGATAACCCGCCGGGCCATGAGGAACTGAAATACCGCCGCCGCTTGGGAGGCAAGGTTGGCCGCCGCCATAAGGGTAAAGGCGGTTCGCAAGACCGCTTTCCTCCGGTTCCGGACGCTGCGGAACAGGGCCAGGCCCAGGAGCAGCGCAAGGGACGCGCCCCCCAGGGCGCCGGTTGATTTAAGGAGGAACTCGGTGCTGAACACGCTTTGCCCTGCCAGAATGAACTCAGAGGGGAGGAGGAACAACGACGGCATGCTAGAAGCGGCCAGGGTTCCTGCGAACAAGGCGCCTGACCAGCGGAACAGGGCGGCGTGCGCCCGGGGGAAGCGGGACGCCCCAACCCCCCACACCAGGGGGATGAGGCAGAGCGCGGCAATAATCGAAACCATCAAAACCGGCGTGTTCACCATGCCCCGGTTGATGGCGGTGGTTCTCCGCAGGACTGCAAGGGTGAGGGCGAAGAGGGCGCCTGCGGCAGCGCCGGTATCAAGGCGCTTCCGGGCCCCGGGTATCCCAAGGCAGGCGGCAGCGCCGTAACACAGGCTGATAAGCATGAAAGCCGTGAGGGAGTATTGGATCGCGGCGATAAAATAATGTATCATAGGTTTTCTTTTTAGGGTTTCTTTTATAGAGGGCAGGTATCCGGCGGCTCTGCCTTTGAGGGAGCGCCCCTGGGGAAACGGGAAAAACCGGAAGGGCAGCAGGCGGTATTCCCCCTGCTGTATCTCTCCGGTTCTTTCTGCCGAAGGCGCCGCGCCGCGCCTATTATCCTACCATGACGGCCCGGGATACACCACGTCCCACTCGGCAACAAGGGGCTGGTTCCAGAACCGCCCCGGAACGCCGGTGGTTTTATCAATGTGAAGCACATAGCCCTGGGCCTCAGGGTTCTGGATGATAAAACGCACCTTGTATTCCCCGATGCCGTTCAGTTTTACGTTTGCCCCGTAGTGGGGCCCGTCGCTGGCGTTCATGGGCATAAAGGTCCCTTCGGCGCTCCAGCCGCCGGGCTGGATGATCTCGTATTTCACCGTCAGGTTCGGCACGAAATCCCCCACGCCGTAGCCGAGGTCGTTGGTAAGGGCTGAAATATCCGCCTCAAGGTGGATGTCCGCCTGGGCCGCCGGAAGCCCTGCTGAGGCGGGCGCCATGTCAACAGGCTGGAAGTAGACTCCCGCCACGTTGAGGGGGCCGAGCTCCCGGTCGTCCCCCAGGGAAAACTCCTCAAAGCCCGCGGCCTGCCCGGGATTAACCGTGCTTTCAGGCCGGGCGCCCTGGGGCTTTGCCCCTCCTTGTTTACCTCCCGCGGCAAAGGCCAAGCCCCCGCAGAGAACCATTACCAGAACCAAAACGTACTTATTCATAAAGTACCTCCTAAAAAAATCTCAAAAACCCCAAGGTTTTGAGTTTGTTCCCTCAATCAATACGCCCGATACACGGCGCGGCAGGCGCCCCGGTCGGGCCTGGATGAATCACGCCGCCTGCTGCGCCGGGCCCTTTTTCCCTTTTTGCCGGTGGAGCGCCGTCAAGACTGCCGTAAGCGCCAGCAGCGCAAGCTGGGGCGCAAGGGTTTCCACTGTGGGATAAATGCCCAGAAGGTCGATTGTTATAAATTTAAACGGGAGCATCGTAACCGGCACCACATTTCCCTCTTGGAGTTCTTTGACGCCGGTGCCGGCAAAGGCGATAGACATGATAAAGAGAAGGATGCTGGTTCCCATAAAAAAAGGCTTGAGCGGGAGTTTCACGCTCGCCACCCGGATAAGCGCGTAGAGAACCGCCAGCGCCGCGATACCCGCCGCAAGGCCGAGCCAGATCATGTTGATAAAACCGCGGTTTCCAGCCAAGAGCGCCTGATAAAAGAGGATTGTTTCCGCCCCTTCCCGAAACACCGCGAGGAACGCCGCGAACGTCAGGGAGAAGACGCCGCCTTTTGCCGCTGACCGGGAGGCTTTTTCTTTTATATAGCCGGCCCAGGCTTCGGCCTCGGCTTTGGAAACCATCCAGTTGCTCACATAAAAAAGGACGGCCACGGCAATAAGCATAGTTACCCCTTCGATAATCTCCTGGCCCTGGCCCCGGACCCCTGAGATAAGGGCGTTAAGGGCCCAGGCCAAGAGGACGCTCATCCCCAGGGCGATAAGCGAGCCGGCGTACACGGCGCGGACGCCTTTTTTCTCCCCCCGTTTAAGGAGGTACGCGATGATGGCGCCTACAATGAGAATGGCTTCAAAGCCTTCCCGCAGGATAATAAAGAGGGAGCCTAAGAACACCGACAAAGGGCTTCCGCCGCGCTTGTCCAGAGCCGCCGCGTCTTCGGCGATATACGTTGAGAGCGTGTCCAGGCTTTGTTTGACCTTGGCTGGCGGGCTGCCGCGGGTTATCTCTTTTTTTACCGCGCTGAACTGGTATTCCACCGCGCTCGCCCGCTGGCCTGAGATCTGGGTCATCACGGTCTTTTCAAAGCCAAGTTTCTCGTAAAACTGGAAATATGCCTCATCAACCGCGTCTTTTGCCCCTTTGCCGTCTCCCGCGCGGTACTGCTCATAGGCGCGGGCGAACACGGCGGCCATCTGGCCGGACACCCGGGTCCAGCTGCGCGTCTCCGTTGTGGGCTCGGCCTTTCCGTCAAGGCGCCCGGCGGTTACGCTCAGAAGGTGGTTGAGCTGGTTAAAATCCTCCCGCATCTCCTGCTGGGACTTGCCTTCGCCCAGAGCAAGTGCCGTATACGCAAACCATGCATCAATGTTCTCTGCCCGCGCTTCAGAGACGCGGCTTTTCACTTCCTGTTCAAAGGCCCCTTTGTAGTGCTGTTCATACGCCCGCGCCACCTCTGTTCGGGCGCCTTCGATGTCCCCTGCCACAAAGCGGTAGTAGGCTTCGCTTAACACAAGGCGCATCTCCCGCTCCCGCTCCTCCCAGGGCCCCGGTTCGGCCTGTCCCTGCGGGGGCGTAAGCAGGAAGAGGGATGCCATAATGATACATGAGGCTAACTTTTTCATACCATGTTTCACTCCGTTTTCTCTGTCCGCCGGACAGGAGAAACCCCTTCCGGCCATTAAGTTAAGGCTTCATAACCTTGTTAGTAAAAAATAACAGAAAAAGATATATAAGTCAATACAGGGGGGCATATTTTTTTCGTTCTTTATCAGCGCCTTCAACAGCAGCGCCTCACCGCGCTTTGACGGCGTGAGCGGCTCACCGCAGGAAGCCTTTATGGGGGGCTTGGGGGGACTGGTTCCCCCAAATTCTTCCCAAAGAGGCGCGAAGCGCCGATATAAAAACAGAACGCGGCAGGAAAACCGGTTTATTTTGGCGCCAAAACAAGTTTTCCCGTACACGCGGAACCTTTGCGCGTATACGCGGAACCTTTGCGCGTATACGCGGAACCTTTGCGCGTACACGCGGAACCTTTGCGCGTACACGCGGAACCTTTGCGCGTACACGCGGAAACCTTG
>JAITHF010000157.1 GCA_031280115.1 Spirochaetaceae bacterium
GACAAAAACGCGGTACTGCTACGTTTCAACATAATATCATAACAATACCACCTAACTTATGGTTTATCAAGCCCCCTGCGTTTTTTTACGCGCTGCGCTTCGCTTGCGCTTTTTAAGAGTTTTTGGGGGAACCAGTTCCCCCAAACCCCCGCTAAAGGCTACCTGCGTTGCGCCCGTGCGCCGTCGAATTCCGCTGAGGCGCCGCTTCTGGGTTGTGACTAAACCCCCAAACCCTATCGCCGCGAGAAGCACGTGAATCCCCCGCAGGGGGTGAAACAGCCTACGGCTGTGCCGCGGATGTATTTTGCGGTGATATGCCGGTCGTCTGAGAGGTAGGCCGCCCGTTCAAGCCGATCCCGCAGGGAGAGCGTAAACGGCGGGGACAGAGGGGCGTCGTCAATAACCACCGCGTCAAGTTCATACCCTGGGTCAAAACAGCCTGCGGCGCCGAAAAACGCGCCGCCCCCGCGGGTTCCCAAATAAAACGCCTCCTCAAAACTGAGCGGCCTCTCCGCCTCAAACGCCAGAGCTTGGCGCAGTTTTGACACCTGAACCGCATCGGTCATGGCGCGGAACAGAGACGTATGCGCCCCGCCTGCTACATCAGTCCCCAACCCCGCAGGGACTCCTGCGGTAAGAAAGCGCCGCGCCGGCGCCGCGCCGGAAGAAAGGTTGCTGTTCGACTGGGGGCAATGGGCTACAAAAACCCGCTCCTCTGCCAGAAGCGCCAGCTCCTCATCGGAAGACCAGACGCAGTGCGCCATAAGCGCCGGCGCGTCAGCGCCGAGAAGCCCGAACCGCTTATAGGCTTCAGCGTACGTCGCGCTGCCGGGGCAGAGCTCTTTGACCAGCCGTATCTCCCGCCGGTTCTCAGAGAGGTGGGACTGGACCGGCAGGCGGCGCTGTTTTCGGATTTCCCCTAAGCGGCGCAGCAAACGGCCGGTGCAGGAGGGAATAAACCGGGGCGTCAGAATAGGAGCGGTGTTCCGGTATGCCCCGCACCGGTCAAGCCAGTCTAAAACCGCCGCTTCGCCGTCTTGCTCCCGCAGGCTTTCAGGGCAGTTCCTGTCCATGCTCACCTTGCCCGCCATACAGACCAAGCCGGACTCCTCAAGCATATCCATAAGCATAAGGGTCGTTTCGCTATGGACCGTGGCAAAGAGGCAGGCCCGGGTGGTGGCGCCTTTTTTCAAGTCCTCAACCAGCGCCGCATAAGCAAGGCGGCTGTAGCCCCGGTCCCCATACTTCGCCTCCTCAGGAAACACCGCCGCTTCCAGCCAGTCAAGAAGCTCCCTGTCCATGCCGAAACCCCGCAGGCTGAACTGGGGCGCGTGGGTATGGAGGTCAACAAGGCCGGGGATAATCAGTTTTCCGGTGTAATCGTGTACCGGAAATCCCTTATACTGATCCGGCGGGAACGGGAAAACACCCGCTGACTTCCCCTTGTCGCACACAAGAACGCTGTTTTCCCAGCACTCAAGAACATCCGGCGTTTTACTGTGGCACAGGTCCCCTTTAAGTATGAAATCACGAAAGCCCATAGCGCCTTCCTCCTGTCTTTGATGACGCCTCTCATTATGCAGGCGCCTTCCGGCGTGTCAACTGGTTTTAATTTTTCCAAGATGCTATACTGTAGGGTATATTTTAGTTGCTGCGAGGTATTTATGAGAAGCACAGGTTTCTTATGGCTCTTTTTGGGTTCGGCGCTCGCGCTCTCCGGCCAGAACCGCGGGGATTTTAAGACCGCCGTTTCAAACGGGAGCGTTACTATTACCGGCTACACGGGAAACGCCGCGGCTGTCACGGTTCCGGACACGGTTGATTCCCTTCCCGTAACCCGTATCGGCGCGGGGGCGTTTTACGGGAACACGAACATTACGAGCGTCGCCCTTCCTGTAAAAGTTGCGGCCATCGGGGATGAGGCGTTTGCCGGCTGCGCGAAACTGGCGTCCGTCTCCCTGCCGCTGGCGCTTACCAGCATCGGGAACGGGGCCTTCGCCCGCTGCGCCAGCCTTGTCAGCGTGGCGGTGCCGGCGCGGGTTGTGGCCATCGGGGAATGGGCTTTTTTCGGGTGCGCCGGCCTTACCAGTATCGCGCTCCCTCAGTCTCTTACCAGCATCGGGAACGGGGCCTTCGCGGCCTGCGTTAATCTCACGGCTGTCGCGCTCCCGCCGCGGGTGAACGCCGTAAGCGGCGCGGCCTTTGCCGGCTGCGCCGGCCTTGCGAAAATTACCGTCCATGAGGACAACCCTTTGTTTAAGAGCCTTGACGGGGTTTTGTTTGACAAGACCGGCGCGGTCCTCATCGCCTATCCCGCAGGGTCCGGCGCCGGGGCCTATGAGGTTCCTGCGGGCGTTACCCATATCAGCAGCGGGGCGTTTTTCGACGCCTCCAATCTGACGGAGATTACCTTTCCCCAGGGCCCGCTTGTTATCGGCGCCGAGGCGTTTGCGTTGTGCCAGAGCCTTGTGGAGGCGCGGTTTTCCCCGGGCCCTGTTACTATCGGGGAAGGGGCGTTTGCGGACTGCGTAAACCTGCGGCAGGTGTTTTTTGCCCCGGGAAGCACGGTTATTAAAGACGGGGCCTTCGAGAACTGCGCGAGCCTTGAGGCGCTGCGTTTTGAGGCCGGGGATACCAGCGTGGGCGCGGCGTTTAAGGGGTGCGGGCGCCTGGGCGCCCTGGCATTTGCCGATGGAAATACCCGTATTGAGAACAGCGCGTTTGAGGGCAGCCCAGCCCTGGCGGAGGTTTCCTTTGCTTCCGGCAGCATCGGCATAGGGGATCGGGCCTTCGCCGGCTGCGGGAATCTGGAAAAGCTGTCTTTCGGCGCCGGAAGGGTAGCGGTCGGGGAGGACGCCTTTGCGGAATGCGTTAAGCTCACGGCCATAAACCTTGCACGGAACACCCAAATCAGGGACGGCGCCTTTGCGGGCGCCTCAGGGACGCCGGTATACCAGACCGGCAGCCTCCGGGGGTTTCTGCACAGCCGAAGGCTGTTTTAGCGGCAGGCCGGCTTCGAGGTGCAGCGCTCGCATGGCGCGGCGCCTCAGCGGACTTCGCAGGCGGAAGGGCGCAACGCATGAAGCCGTTGGTGGGAGGCTTGGGGCAGCCGAAGGCTGTTTCAGCAGTCGTAGTTTGCGCTATGAGCCGTAAAACAGGAAGCGCATATAAAAGATCCCCCATAAACGTATTCCAAGCGGCGCGGGAAGGAGCGTAAGCAGCTGGCCGAGCCGAATGGAGGCCAAGCCCGCTACCGCGGGCGCAGCGTAAACAGACCTGTTATGCGCCGTTATGCCGTACTTGTATATTTCTTATTCCACTTATTTTTTCCGATTAGTTACACGACAAATTTAAAAATTATTTTGCCCCCACTACAACCGCTCCCCGCCATGGACGGCGGGGAGCGATCCGAATTTTTTCATAAATTATTTTACCACAAATATAATTTCAGCCAAACTATGAAAAGTATCCGGTTTTCCAGGGTAA
>JAITHF010000178.1 GCA_031280115.1 Spirochaetaceae bacterium
GTCATAATGCGGGTAAGGAGGGTTTTGCCGGACCCGTTTGAGCCGGCCAAGAGGAGGCATTCCCCTTGGAAGACCGCAAGGTTAATATGCGAGAGCCCCACCGCGCCGTTGGGGAACACTTTGGAGACATCTTTCACGAGAAAGAGGGGATCAGGCATTAAGCAGGTCTGCTGCTATGCGGCGCAGCCTTTTGGCAATGATTCCCCCGGCGATTCCCTTGAGGATAGTTCCCGGAATGAACGGTACGAACCCTTTTAAAAGCGCGCCGCCCACCGTGTCGTCAAGCACGATTTTAAGCCACAGCACCCCGGGCCCGTAGACCGCGAGGCTTCCGGCAATGACTCCGAGGGCGAGGCGCCACAGGGGGAGCGGCGCGTCCGGCTTTGGGCGTCCGAGTATGGCGCCGCCAAGGAGCGCCATAAAGAGGTAGCCTATGAGAAAGCCGCCGGTCGGCCCCAGAAAGCGGGTGAAGCCCCCGGAGGCGCCGGCGAATACAGGGGCGCCCAGGGCGCCGGCAATGAGGTAGATCCCCACTGAGGCGGCGCCAAGGAGGGGGCCTAAGACAAGCCCCGCTAACAGGGCGAACATATCTTGCAGCACCACCGGCACCGGAGATCCCGGCAGCGGGATAGCGATAAAGGTGCCGGCAGTAATAAGCGCGGCAAAGAGGGCGGCAAGCGTGAGGGTGACAAGGGATTTTCTCTGGCCGGCGAGCGCCGGCGCACTGTTTTTCATATATGCTATGCTCCTTATGTTTCCCCTTTTCATAGCAGGAATGCCCCGGCCTGTCAAGCCTGCCGCAGGGCGCTACAGGGTTCCGAACAGGAGGCGCACCAGCCCTAACGTCAAAGCCGGTATAGAGGTAATCAGGAAAAGCACCGCAAGATTAACAATCAGGAAGGGGAAAACCCCCTTCGCCGCCTGGGCCAGGGATATTTTCCCGATGCTGGAGGTAACAAAGAGGCATACCCCCACAGGCGGGGTGGTGAGCCCCAGCACCAGGTTAAGCACCATAATAATCCCGAAGTGGATAGGGTGCACCCCCACCGAGGCCGCCACCTGTAACAGCACCGGAAAGAGGATAAGCAGCGCCGCAATGGTTTCCATGAAACAACCTACAAACAAAAGGAGCAGGTTGATGAGGAGCAGAATGAGCGTACGGTTGTTGGTTACGCTCAGTATAGCGTTTGCCACCATTTGCGGTATTTGTTCTTTGGACATGATATAGGCGAAGATGTTGGCGCACCCGACCAGCACCATAATCGACGCGGCGGTGATAATCGACTCTTTCAAGATTCGGGGGAGGTCTTTAAGGGTTATCTCTTTATAGACAAAAAAGCCCACACAGAGCGCGTACAGCACCGCGATAATCGAGGCTTCTGTGGGGGTAACAATCCCCCCGATGATACCCAGAAGAATTATCACCGTCATAAGGAGCGCCCAGAACGCGTCCCTGCCGCCTAACAGCACCTCCCGCACAGTGGCGCGTTTTTCGTTCTTAGGGTGGCCGCGCTTGCAGGATATATAATAGGAGACGCCCATCATGCCCAAGCCCATGAGGATGCCCGGCAGGATTCCGGCGACAAACATCTTGCTCACCGAAAGGCCCGTGAGGGTGGCGGCAATAATCATGGGGAGGGACGGGGGGATAATGTGGCCGATACAGCTTGATGCGGCGGTAACGCCCACCGCGAAGTCCGGCTCATACCCTTCTTTCTTCATCGCCGGAATGAGGATACCCCCCAGGCTGGCTGAGTCCGCCACGGCAGTGCCTGAAATCCCCGCGAATATCATGGACGCCACGATATTGGCAAGGCTTAACCCCCCGCGGATATGGCCGACCAGTTTGTTGCAAAATCCCACGATACGCGCGGTAATGCCCCCGGCGTTCATAAGGTTTCCGGCGAGGATAAACCCGGGGACGCACAGGAGGGTAAACGAATCAAGGCCGGAAAAGAAGCGCTGGGCCATCATGTTAAGGGGCATATCAGTTACCACAAAGTAAATGCCCGCTGAAATGCCCAGGCAGAACGCCACCGGAACCCCGGCCAGGAGGAGCAGGATGAAACTGGTGAACAAAAGCCAGACGAAGCTCATAGGGCCCCTCCTTCTTCTGTTTCGGCCCCGCGGAGCAGGAAGATTATTTCAAGCGCATACATAAGCGACAGCATGCCGAAAAGGATTACCAGGGCGGAATATACCCACTGCATCGGTATCTCCATGGCGGTTGAGACCATTCTGGCGCGCAGCGACGCGAAGCGGACCGCGCATTTGGCCTCAAAAAACACCGCGAAGGCGCAGAGCGCCCCGTTAAGCACGATATTATAGAAGCGCTTCGCCCGCTGGGGCATGAGGCTGGTTAGTATATCCACCGCTACAAAGGCGTTCGCCCGTACCGCAAGCGCCGCGGCGCAGGAAACAGCGTAAATAAAACAGTACCGGGCAAGCTCCTCGGTCCAGGAAGGGATAGGCAGGAAGGGGATGCTCCGGCACACAATCTGGATAATAACCGTAGCGCAGAAAGCACACACAAAGACGCAGGCGAAAACCGTGAATAGTCTGTCCAGGGCTTTCGCAATCGACTGAACCACAGGGTCCTCCTTGTACGCAACATGGATACAGGCGCGGGAAGGCCGAACCGGAAGAGGTTCGGCGGCGGCTTTCTAGTTCATGGATTTGATTTGATCATAGAGGGGCTTGATTTTTGCCGGCAGCACTTTCTCAACCCCGGAACCGGCTTGCTGGGCAAACGCGGCTTGATCCACGTCAGAAACAATGGTCATGCCGCTGTTGGCAAGAAACTGTTCCAGCTCGGTTTCGTCTTTGAGAAAGAGTTCGTGTTCATGGGCCTGCATCTTCTTTCCCGCGTCGATAACCAGATCCTGGAGTTCTTTGGGCAGGGACTGGAACTTGGCCTCGTTTAAGACGATATACACCCATGACCGCAGGTGTTCTGTTTTGTTAAGGTACTGTTGCACCTCATAGAAGTTTCCGGTTTTGATCATCGCAAGCGGGTTTTCTTGGCCGTCAATGGTCTTCTGCTGCAAAGACGTAAAAACTTCCGCAAACGCCATAGGCGTCGGCTTCGCGCCCAAGGCTTCCATAGCCGCCACGGTTATGGGCGACGCCGGCACGCGGATAACAAAGCCGCTCATATCCGCCGGCGTGCGGATGGGCTTGTTAGACGTTACGTTCCGGGGCCCCCGTTCAAAATAGCCCAGCACCCGCATATTCGCGGCTGTGAGGAGCAAGCCTTCCAGCTGGTTTCCCACAGGGCCTGTAGCGGCCTTGTTAAGCTGGTCTGAAGAGGTCATAAGGTACGGCACTCCCAGGACCCCCATTTCGGGAACAACGCTCTGCATACTTTCGCCGGTAAAGGTTATGTCAGAGCCGCCGTTTGTCATAATCGAGTTTATCACGTCGATTTCCGTACCAAGCTGGCTGTTAGGATAGATATTTACCTTTATCCTGCCGCCGGACCTGCTTTCTATATCGTTCTTGAAGAACACGCTGGCTTTATGCCACGTGTTGTCTTCATTAACAATATGGGCGATGTTTAACTCATAGGTTTTGCTTCCTGTTTCAGCGGGTTTTCCCTTGGCGGACACGCTTCCTACAGCGATAAGCCCCGCCAAAGCCGTCATTAGCAATCGGGTTTTGTGCATGATTTCCTCCGTCATGTAACATCATATAACTGGAAGTGATGATACCATACACCCTGCCTCCCGTCAACCCCCTGCGCCCCCTGCGGGGGATTCACGTGCTTCCTGCGGTGAGAGGGTCTGCACGTTTAGTCACCCCCTGCGGGGGATTCAGGCGCTTCTTGCGGCGATAGGGTTCGCACGTTTAGTCACAACCCTGAAGGATGCGCCTCATGGCGCTTCGATGGCGTTAGCGGCGCAACGCAGGTAGCCTTGAGCGGGGGTTTGGGGGAACTGGTTCCCCCAAATTCTCTTAAAAGAGGCGCGGCGCAAACACTCTTGTTATGCGAATCCGCCCTGTACACCTGTCATTTAAAGAAAAAAGATAGTTTTAATTTTCAGAATAATAAAAAAATAAATAAACCAAACGCCTATTGTTATCAATATTGCGTTACTAATACTATGGCA
>JAITHF010000231.1 GCA_031280115.1 Spirochaetaceae bacterium
GGCGCGGAAGCAGCGGGCTGTGAGGCGGGGGTTCGGCTTTGCAGGGGAGCGCGGCAGACAATCAGCCGTGAGCGTGGTAGAGTTAGCATAAAACACCCTGTTCCGCGTGAGCAAGGCGGATGAAAAGGAGCGAGTAAAGATATGAAAAAGGCATTTTTGAGGGCGCTTTGCCTTACGGCGGCGCTTATGGCGGCGGCGGCGGCCAGCCTGAACGCGCAAACAGAGAAAACCCCTGAAGGGCTGGTGTATGAGCGGAACGGCCAGGGCATAACCATCACAGGCTATACCGGCAAGGCCGCGGCGCTGGTTATTCCTGCCAAGATTGAGGGCCTGCCGGTTACCTCCATCGGGGACGGGGCGTTTTATAATTGTACGGGCCTTACCAGCGTCATCATCCCGGGCAGCGTTACCTCTATCGGGGACAGGGCGTTTGCTTGGTGCGGCGGCCTTACCAGCGTAACCATCCCCACAGGCGTTATCTCCATCGGGGACAGGGCGTTTTCCGGGTGCGAGCGCCTTGCCAGCGTAACCATCCTCAAAGGCGTTACCTTCATCGGGGACAGCGCGTTTTGGGAGTGCGGAAGCCTTACCAGCGTAACCATCCTCAAAGGCGTTACCTTCATCGGGGACAGCGCGTTTTATGAGTGCGGAAGCCTTACCAGCGTTACGTTTGAGGCGGGAAGCCGCATAGGTTCGGGGAATTTTGGTGACGACGGCGAATATCCTCCCTTCCCTGGTGATTTGCGCGCTCAGTATTTGGCCCAAACCGGCGGCGCCGGGACGTATACGCGGCCTTACGGCGGCGATAACTGGACAAAGCAGCCCTAACCGCGGCTTTAGAAGAGATAACGAATTATCGGCGCTTCGCGCCTCTTTTAAGAGAATTTGGGGGAACCAGTTCCCCCAAACCCCCTATTAACGCGACGTGTGCAGCGCCGCTCACGCTTTCAAAGCGCGGTGAGGCGCCGCTTCTGGGTTGTGACTAAACGTGCAAACCCGCCCGCCGCGAGAAGCTCCTGAATCTCCCTGCGGGGGTTAGGTTTTGGCGGTTTTGAGGAGGGCCGCGCCGATAAGCACGAAAAGCCCCACCGGAAACCAAGCGCCTACCAAAGGCGGGATGTAGCCCATCCGGGCCATCATCATGGTAATCATCTCGGTAACATAAAACACCACCGCGCTCCCAAGGCTCGACGCGAAACTCATAAGGAGAATGTTCTTGCGGAACCGCCCGCCCATTGAAATCGACAGCACCATCACCACGAAGCACACCGAAGAAAACGAATAGCGGTGGTAATAATCCGCAAGCACGTTGGTAAACGGAAGCCCCGCGGCCTTCAGGTCCTCCACCATGAACGCCGCCTCATGGGCGGAAAGATCCTCCACATTCACCGCGCTCCGGCGGAACGTGTCCGGGCTCTCAGTATAGCCCCTGCCGGAAGGGAGGGGTTTTATACGCATCAGAGTCCCTTCCCAGTGGTAAATCACTGCGTTGGAAAACTCCCAATGCTCCCCGTTCCATGACGCCTTTGGCGCCCGCACCACCGACAGAGCCCCGTCTGTTTCCGAAAGCTCAAGAATGATAACCCCGTTTAACAGCATGGCCCGGTGGTCGTAATAATCAACCGAATACACCCGCCGCCCGTTTTTTGACTTGATAACGATATACGAGTCCCGCGCCCCCCGGGGCTGGTGCAGGAGGAGGCTCCCCAGGTCGTTTTTCAGCTTAAACGTGGGAACCACCACCTTGTCCTCAAAGAAAAACGAAAACCCCGACGAGAGGAGGCCGATAACCACCAGAGGCAGGCTGAAGCGGGAAAAAGGTATCCCTGAGGCGAAAATCGCGCTCAGCTCGTTCCGGCTGTACAGGTCCCCCAAAGTGTAGGCCGCGGCGAATAACAGCGCCACCGGCAGGGCGTAGGAGAAACTTTTCGGCAGGTAATAGGCGCAGACAAGAAAAATCTGGCCCATCGGCACTTCGTAATTAAGATAGCGCCACAGGTTCGCGAAGAGGTCGATAAGGGATATGAAGAGCATGAACATAAGCGCCCCTGCCGCGAAGATAGGCAGGAACTGCCTGACAAGATACCGGTCAAGGGTGGACACAGGCAAGCCTTCGGCGTTTTTGGCAGGGTTTCACTTTTTTATCCGTATCAATGTCAGGAAAAAGCCGATAACCACCGCCGCAATATCAGGGAGCCACATACACCAGAAGGGCGGATACCCCAGGCGCAGCCCCATAGTCTGGCCGCCTATGAGCAGCACCCAATAGATAAAGGCGATGACGATGCCGAAGATAAAGCCGATTGCCCCGCCGTTCTTCTTGACCATAAGGCCCATCGGCACGGTGAGGAACATAAAAGCAAACGCCCCCAGAGGGAGGGAGAACTTCTTGTAATACTCGATAAGGTGCTGCCTGAGGCTCCGGTCTTTGGCCAGGGCTTCCGCGGCCTTGGCCTCCCGCATAAAGTTCGTAAGGTGGGCGGCCCGCCGGTTCCATGCCCCGTGCTGCGGGCCTTTGCGCAGGCTGTCTTCCAGCGCAAGGGCGTGGTTGAGGGCCCTGCGGTACCGCTGGTCAAGCTGTTTCCCCAGAGCTTCCCGCTTCCCCTTAATCGCCGCGCGCACGTCCCGGGAGCTCATCTCAGAGGGGGTGAGGGACGAGACGGCCTGAATCATATCCTCTTGGGGAACCCAGTAGCGCAGGAAGCGGCTTGAGGCGTAATCGTAATCGTAGCGCGCCACCTCTTTGGAGGACTGGATAAAGGCGCGGCTGAGCTCAAGGCTCAAGCCCTCTTTCCCCGCGTCCCGCAGCTCCGCGTTTTTCGCCATAATAACCCGCCGTTCCCCGTCGCTTGTTTTGTCCAGAATAAAGACGTCCCCGATGGAATTGCCGCTCACCTCGCCTGTTACGATCACCGTGTCTTTGAAGCGCTTCACCGAATGGGCGCTCAGTTCAAGCGCCGGCATTGAGGCCAGCACCTGCCGGTAAAGCCTGCCGTACTGCACCCGCCCTGCGGGAAGCAGCACGTCGTTGGCAAAGAACGAGAGCCCTGAAATAAACACCCCCACCGCGAAAGCCGGCGTGAAAATCATCCGGTACGAGAGCCCTGAAGAGAGCATCACCAGAATTTCGTTGTCCGACGTGAGCCGGCCTATGGTCATAAGGGTCCCCACAAGGCAGGCGAAAGGCGCTGAAAGGGAGATAACCGACGGTATCGCGTAGATAAGGAGCCTTATAACCTGGGGAACCGGCGCCCGTTTCGAGAGCATATCCTCGGCGATAAACAGCATCTGATTAACAAAGAAGATAAAAAAGAAGATAAAAAAGCACACGGTAAAAGAAAGCAGCGTTTCTCCCACGATGTATTTAAATAAGGTCAGCGACAGGGAGCGGCCCGCCGCGGCGCGGGGGGAGGTCATACGCCGGTAGAGCCGAACCCGCCGGAACCCCGCGCGGTGGGGGAAAGGCCCGCCGCCTCAACAAAAACCGCGCGGCGTACCGGCGCGAAAACTATCTGGGCTATGCGGTCCCCGTCCCGTACCGTAACCGGCTCGGCCCCCAGATTGACCAGGAGCACCGCCACTTCCCCCCGGTAATCCTGATCAATGGTTCCCGGGGCGTTAAGCACAGTGAGCCCCCATGATGCCGCAAGGCCCGACCGGGGGCGGACCTGGCCTTCAAAGCCTTCGGGGATTTCAAGAAAAAGGCCGGTGGGGATACGCGCCCGCCCCAGCGGGGGGATATGTACAGGCTCGCTGAGAAACGCCTTGAGGTCCATGCCTGAGGCGCCGGCGCTTTCAAAGCGGGGGAGCGTGAGGCGCGGTTCGGCTGTACGCGCCTTTACGACAATAGGAGGGGCCATACGCCTATGAGCGGCGCCGCGGCGGGGGGTTGTAATCCCGATGAAGAGCGCCGTCCCGGTTCCCTCCCCGGTCCTTGTTGTGGGGCCGCGGGTTTTCAACGTGCGGCTCAGGGTCAAGGGCGTCAATATAGGACAGGTTGAGCCGCCCCATTTTGTCGATTTCAAGGAGCTTTACCGGAATACTCTGCCCTTCTTTTATCACCTCCGTAACCGAGGCGATCCTTTGGCGGGAGAGTTTGGAGATATGCACCAGCCCCTCTTTCCCCGGAAGGATCTCCACAAAGGCTCCGAACTCCATAATCCGCTTCACCGTGCCGGTGTATATCTTGCCGGCTTCCGGATTCGCGGCAATGCCCAGGACCGCCTCTTTTGCTTCGTCCGCGTCTTTGGCGTTTTTCCCGTAAATCGTAACGGTGCCGTCGTTATCAGTATTGATAGTAACATGAAACTGTTCGCAGAGGGCTTTAATGTTTTTGCCCCCGGGCCCGATGAGGGCGCCTATCTTGTCAATCTCAATCTTGAAGCTCACGATTTTCGGGGCAAGGTCGCTGACTTGCGCGGGCTTTTGAATGGCGGCGTTCATAACCGAGAGAATATGGAGCCGCCCCCGCTTTGCCTGGTCCAGCGCCTTTTGCATGATTTCCGTGCTGACGCCGGCGATTTTGATGTCCATCTGGAAGCCGGTTATTCCGGTTTCGGTCCCGGCAACCTTGAAGTCCATGTCCCCCAGGTGGTCCTCTTCCCCCAGAATGTCCGACAGCACCGCGTAACGCTCGCCGTCAGTAATAAGCCCCATAGCGATACCGGCCACGGGCTTTTTCATGGGAACTCCGGCTTGGAGCATGGAAAGCGTCCCGCCGCAGACCGACGCCATTGAAGAGGACCCGTTTGATTCCATGATTTCAGAGACCACCCGGATCGTATAGGGAAAGTCTTCTTTCGCGGGAACCATTGCCTCAAGGGACCTGCGCGCAAGATTGCCGTGGCCGATTTCCCGCCGCCCCGTGCCAAGGCGCCCCACTTCGCCCACCGAATAGGGGGGGAAATTATAGTGGAGGATAAAGTGTTCCCGCTTGTCCCCCTCGATGTCGTCGAAAACCTGTTCGTCGAACACGGTTCCCAGGGTGGTTACTACTAAGGACTGGGTTTCCCCCCGGGTAAAGAGGGCTGAGCCGTGGGTCATAGGGAGGATGCCCACTTCGCAGGCAATATCCCGAATATCTTCGGCGCCCCTGCCGTCCACCCGCAGCCCGTTCTCCAGAATAGACGAGCGCAGTATTTCATATTCCATAGTATCAAAAAGCGCGGCAAAGAGTTTTTGCTGGGCCTCGTCCTCAAGCTGTCCGGCGTACCGCGCCTTGAAATCAGCCTTTACCTCCCGAATCGCCTTGTGCCTGACCGTCTTGCCTTTGAGAAAGCACGCCTCTTTAAGGCGGGGGTAGGCTTCGTCCCGGATGGCCTGGGCGTTTTCAAGGGCGGCGGCGCTTTCCGTGAGGGGGAGCTTCGCTTTGCCCCCCAGTTCCCGCAATTTTTCCTGTAAAGCGCACAGCTCCCCTATTATGGCGCCGGCTTTTTCAAGGGCCGCGATCATCACGGCTTCTTCCACTTCGTTGGCCCCGCCTTCCACCATAGTAATCCCGTCTCTGGTGCCGGCAACCACAATCTCAAGGTCCGCCTCCCCGATTTCCCGGTAGGTGGGGTTCACCAAGAGATCGCCTTTCACCAGGCACATCCTGACGCCGGCGACAGGGCCGTTAAAAGGGATATCCGAAATATGCACCGCCGCGGAAGCGGCGATAATCGCAAGAATATCCGGCGGGTTGATTTGGTCCGTTGATATAGTGGTGGGCACGATCTGGATTTCCCGCCCGAAGCGCTTTTCAAAAAGCGGGCGCATGGGCCGGTCGATAAGGCGGGAAACAAGGATTTCCTTGTCTTTCGGCCTCCCCTCCCGTTTGATAAAGCCTCCGGGGATTTTCCCTGCGGCGTAGTATTTCTCGTTATAGTCAACGGTGACCGGCACGTAATCAAGCCCTTCCACCGCGTCCTCCGAGGCGCAGGCCGTGGCGATAACGCAGGAGCCTGCGTACTGGGCGAAGACCGCGCCGTGAGCCTGTTTCGCTATTTTGCCGGTCTCAAGAACAAGCTCTTTGCCGGCTATGGTGTATGTTACTCT
>JAITHF010000238.1 GCA_031280115.1 Spirochaetaceae bacterium
TGCGCGTGCGCTTTTAAAGAAAATTTGGAGGGCTTTTTTATCAGCGCTTCATGTTTCGCGGCTCATAGCGCAAACCACGGCTGCTGAAACAGCCTCCGGCTGCCCCCAAACCCCCAGCCAAAGGCTCCCTGCGCGGCGCCGCTCACGCCATCAAAGCGCGGTGAGGCGCATCCTTCGGGGTTGTGACTAAACCCACAAACCCTCTCACCGCAAGAAGCACGTGAATCCCCCGCAGGGGGTGACTAAACCCGCAAACCCGCTCACCCCAGGAAGCACCTGAAACACCCGCAGGCTGTTGCAAAGCAAGCGGGCGGCGTGGGATGATAGGGTATGAAAACGCTGCGGGACAAGATCACGGTTCTGGGGGAAACGCTGGTACAGTATTGCTGGATTACCTTCGAGTTCTTTAATAAACACGGCTTGGCAAACCACGCCGCCGCCGGAGCCTACGGCTTCTTGTTCTCCGCGGCGCCGGCGCTCCTTATCGTGTCCTTCGCGGTCTCCCGGGCCCTGGCCGCGTCCCCTGAAACCGCAGGCGCCCTCATAGGCCAACTAGGGCGTTCCCTTGGGGACGCCTTCGACCTTACCGGCCTTGTGGCAGGCTTCCTCTCCGCCTCGCAGCCCGGGGCCGCGGGCTTCGTGTCCATCATCGGCCTCTTCTGGACGGCCCGGGTCTTCGCCCTGTCCCTGAAACGGGGCATAAACGTCATCTTCCCGGACCCGGAAAAGCCCCTTAAAAAACTCCTTGTGTCCCTGGGGATGGAGGGGGCGATCATCCTGTTTACGTTTATCGCGGCCCTCTCCTCTGACGCGGCGTTTGTCATGTATCAGGCGGCGGGGGTGCGGGTTTTCAGTTTCAGCCTTATCCGGCTCCTGCCCCCTGCGGTGCTGGCCCTGCTCGTCTTCGGGGCCTACGCCTTCGCGCCGGCTGTAGGGCCCAAAAAGAGCGCCGCCCTCAAGGGAACCGCGTTCTGCGCCGCCGCGTTCACCCTGCTCATCTTCGCCACCCGGCACCTCTTTAACCCGGCGAAATATAACATCATATACGGCGCCCTGGGGAACCTTATTATCCTCCTTGCGGACGTGTACTTCTTTTTTATGTTCTTTTTCGCCGGCGCTGAGATGGCCTTTATTATTAACAGTTTTGACGCGCTCAGGCTCTCCCGCTTTATCCAGTTTCATACCGGAGCGGGCGGGGGCTTTGAAAAGCGGTTTTTTCTTTCAAAACGGGGGGCGGTGGCGAAGTACCTCCGGTCTTACGAGGCAGGGGAGACGGTTTTCCGTAAAGGCGACGAGAGCCGGGAAGTGTATTACAGCGTTGACGGGGAAGCGGAGGTGTACCTTGAGGAAAACACCCTGCTTGCGCTTATTGCCCCGGGGCGGTTTTTCGGCGAAATGGGGCACCTCCTCTCCGAAGGCAGGAGCGCCACCATTAAGGCCCATACCCGCCTTGAAACGCTGGTTATCCCGCCGCATATCTTTCAGGAGCTCCTAAAGCACAACCCCGACGCGGACAAGCAGGTTATCGAGATACTCTCCCAGCGGCTTAAAAACGTGAACGAGAAACTGGTCGCCTCTGACCAAGGGACTCAATCAGGGCATAAAAACGGCGCGGAAGCGGGGCCTTGAACAGCCGGGGCTCAGGCGCGCCCCCCGGCAGGCGCAGGCAGAGGCGCGACGCATGGAGCATAAGGCTCCCGCCTCCGCCGTAGAGCGGGTCCCCGGCGACCGGATGCCCTAGTGCCCGCAGGTGCACCCGCAGCTGGTGGGTGCGGCCGGTTTTGGGGCGGAGGAGGAGCAGCGAATAGGCCCCCCATGAACGCACCGTCCGGTAGCGGGTCAGGGCGGTCTTGCCTGTATCCTCTGACACGGTGAAGCGCGTGCGGTTGCGGGGGTCCCGGGTGATTCGGGTCTTGATAACCCCCGCGGGGCTGCGGGGCGTCCCCTGCACCAGCGCGGCGTAGGTCTTTCCCACCCGGCGGCGCTTGAACTGGTCCGCGAGAAACGTTAAGGCTTCGCTGTCATAGGCCGCGATAATCACGCCTGACGTATCCTTGTCCAGCCGGTGCACGATGCCCGGACGGAAAGGCTCCCCGGCGTTGGCGCCTTTTCTAAAAAGGAGCGCGTTTGCCAGGGTTCCCCGCCGGTTTCCGGCGCCCGGGTGCACCACCATGCCTTGCGCCTTGTTGATTACCACCACCCGCTCGTCTTCGTACAGTATCTCAAGGGGAATATCCTCTGGAATAAGCGTTGACGGCTCCGGTTCGGCCCAGGCAAGGTCAAGCAGGTCCCCTGCTTTGAGGGCTTTCGAGATTTTAACATCCCTGCCGTTGACCGCGGCCCTGAGGGACCGGGCTTTAACCTGAGACCTGGTGAGAAGCCGTAAATGCTCTGCCACGTACCGGTCGAGCCTGAAGCCGGCGGGCAGGCCCTCTTCCACCACGCAGGAATAGGTCACGCTCACTCCCGCCCTCCCCCGCTCAAAGGCGGCAGGGGTTTTCGGATAATAATCGGCGTTCCCGGGGGCAGGTTCTCAACCTGTTTCGCTTGGGCCCGGCGTTTGTACTGGACCACAATGAAATCCGCAAGGGAAATTGCAAGGGAGGCGGCGGCGGCGGCGGCAATGGTGGCGGCGAACTCATCGCCGGTCATGGGCTCCGCGCCGGGGCTCTTAATGAGCGGGGTATAGCGGGAGTCCCCGTTGTGGCTGATAAAGCGGTAGGTATCCATGCCGAGGGCGGCGAGCATCATAGTGAAGGGGAACGACCCTAGGGCTACTATTTCGGCCCGGCGCAGGTCTTTAAGCCAGAGCGGGACCGAAAGGGGGGGCGGCGCGGCGTCTTGGCAGCGCCCGGGGGAAGCAAGCGCGGCTATAAGCGCCGCGCAGATACAGGCGGTTTTCATCATAGTTCTCCTTTCACGCCTTTTGAAGAGGATGAAGAGGATGGGGGGTCATAGACCCCCCAAACCCCCCCATAAAGGCGGCGTGTGCAGCGCCGCTAACGCCGTCGAAGCCCGCTGAGGCGCATCTTCAAGAAAGCCTCTGCTACTGAAACAGCCGGAGGCTGCTGCGGTTCAAGGTGGCGAAATAATCTTCCGCCGTCTCAGGCCGCCGTATCATAAGAAAAGAACCGTCAGGGCGGAGCAGCAGTTCCCCGCACCGGAGTTTCCCGTTGTAATTAAACCCCATCGCCCGCCCGTGGGCGCCTGCGTCGTGTACCACCACCAGGTCCCCGTCAGCCTCGCCGGTATGTATGGCCGGCAGGGGGCGCTGGACCGCGAACTTGTCGTTGTTCTCGCAGAGGCTCCCTACCACGTCATAGACGCCGGCAGGGGGCGCCTGTTCTTTCCCCGGAACCGTAATATGGTGGTACGCGCCGTAAAGGCCGGGGCGCATGAGGTCCGCCATAGAAGCGTCAAGCCCGATGTATTCCCGGTAGATGCTTTTGCGGTGTACCGCCCTTGCCACAAGCCACCCGTAAGGGCCGGTTACGATACGCCCCCACTCAACGCGGATGCCCAGAGGGTCAAGCCCTGCGGGGGCGATAATCCCGTCATAGGCCCGCTTTATGCCGGCTGCAAGGGCGTCGTAGTCAATCCGCCGCTCCTCTGGCCGGTACGGGATACCCGCGCCGCCGCCCAGGTTGACAAACTCAAGGCGGATGCCTGTTTTCTCTTTAATCTCCGCCGCAAGGGCGAAGAGTATCCGGGCGGTTTCGATATGATAGTCAGGGTTAAGCTCGTTAGAGGCCGCCATGGTATGCAGGGCGAAGCGGGAGGCGCCTTTTGCTTTAAGCAGGGCCATTCCATCGAGGATTTGCTCCCGGGTAAAGCCGTATTTGGCTTCTTCCGGAGCGCCGATAATAAAGTTCCCCTCTTTAAGGGGCCCCGGATTGTACCTGCACGAGATAAGGCCGGGTATCCGGGCTGTTTTTTCAAGAAACGCGATATGGGAATAGTCGTCCAGATTGATAACTGCCCCGAGTTCGAGGGCTTTGCGGTACTCTGCGGAGGGGGTTTCGTTGGAGGTGAACATAATATCCTCGCCTGTGATGCCCGCCATATCCGCCAGAAGCAGTTCGGCCATGCTTGAGCAGTCCGCGCCGAACCCTTCGTTTGCGAGGATTTTCAAGATGACCGGGTTGGGCCGGGCTTTAACCGCGAAATGCGCCTAAACCGCGGGAATGCCCTAAAACGACCGGTTAATGGCCCGGGCGTTTTCACGG
>JAITHF010000055.1 GCA_031280115.1 Spirochaetaceae bacterium
GCGCTTTCGCAGGGGGTTGGTTCGTATTTTTTGGATTTCCGCGGCAAGAAACTCCTTGCGCGCCCGGAGAAGATCCGTGTTTTCCCGGGCCTGCTTTTGGGCTTCCCTCTGCATTGCAAGAATGTTTTTGGCGGCAGCCTGTATTTCCGGTTCCTTTTGGCACGGGAACCGCGCCAAAAGAGGGTCTATCACCCTTTGGATAGCGGAAATGTCCGCCATCCATTGTTCCAGAAGCTCTGCGTGGAAAAGCGCGTCTTCCCCCCGGCCCTGGGCTATTTTTTCTTTTTGTTTCGCAAGCGCTTTAACGCACAGCCCCAGTTTATCCCGCTGGGCGGCAAGGAGTTCCCGAAGGCGCTTGAAGGCGGCATCCGCCTCCAAAAGCGCGGCTTTTGGGGAACCCTGCTCTTTCAAGGCCCTACCCGGCAATGTTTATCCCGTTTTGGGGCCTCTCCAGGTTTTCCCTCGGGGCTTTGGCGATAACCTCTCCCCAGGTAAGCCTCAGGTCGTTAAGCATGGCCCGGATATTGGCTACCCGTTCCATGTCTTTGCTGATGTTTGCTTCGACGATTTCATGGTTAAACCAGCTATACAGGGAAAAGAGGTTCTTGGCAATTTCGCCGCCTTGTTCAAAATCAAGGGACACTGAAAGCTCGGTGATAATCTCCTGTGTTTTAAGGAGCGCTTTCGTTATTTCCTCTATTCTTCCCGGATCCTTTTTGCCTTTGCTGTTTTTTTTCAAGAGTTCCAAGCCCCGGTCCAACTGTTTTATGGCCTCATCATAGAGCATCATAATAAGCTGTCCCTGGCCTGCGGTCTTAACCCGCGTTTCTTTGTATGCGGATAACGCATTGGTGTACGCCAAAATAATCCCCTCCGTAAAAATAAAATATTTCGTTATTGTATAACAAGGTGTACGGTTTTTTTATCGGCATAGTTTTATTATAACCTAACGCAAAGTTTTTGCCTATACCCCGCCTGCCGCCTTGAGCGCCCTTGAGATAACCGAAAAACCCTGAGAGCGGTTCGGCGGCACGGCGCCCCCAAGGGGCGGCCTTGACAAAGAACTTCCCAGACCGGTAAGGTAGAGCAGAGGTAGCATAATGACGGATCTGCGTAGCGATGTATTAGAAGACGAAGACTTTGATACTATCCTGTCTTCGGATATTGATTTTTCAGGAACCCTCAGTTTTGAAAAGCCTTTTCTTATCCGAGGGCGCTTCAACGGCGAGATAATCGCCCGCGGGCTGCTTCTGGTTGATACCGAAGCGGTGGTGGCCGCGAATATCAAGGCGCCCCAAGTGATTGTGCGGGGGCTTGTGCGGGGCAATATCACCGCGTCTGACAAGATAGAGCTTACTGCCGGCGGAAACGTTGCGGGCAATGTCCATACGCCGATACTTTCTATAGAAGCGGGCTGCCTTTTTAACGGGTCCTGCGCTATGGACGAGAAAGAGCGTAAAGAAAAAGAACAGAAAGAAAAAGAAGAGCAAGAAGGATAGAGTAAAGAAGAAAAAAGAGAGAAAAGAGCGCGTAAAGAAAAAGAGAAATAAAAAAAGAGAAAGAAAAACCAGAGAACCATGAAAACCTGTAACCTTATGCCAGTGTGTATGCTGTGCCTGCTTCCGGTGTTGTCCCAATCTCAGACCAGGCCCGACGCGCTCGCAGAATACCGGAACGGCAACTACGAGCGTGCCGTGGCTATTTGCAAAAACGAAATCAGCGCCAACGGACGGAATCTGGACGCCCACGTAGTCATCTGCTGGAGCCTTATCCGCCTCAACCGGTACGCTGAAGCCCTTACCTACGCCCGCCAGGGGCGGGGAATAAGCCTCTATGATCCCCGCATCATCGAGATACTCGGGGAGATAAACTATTACGAGGGGCGCAATACGGAGGCCCTGCAATACTTTCAGGAATATATCAACCTTGCGCCGGAGGGGCTGCGTATCGAAACGGTCTATTATTTCCTCGGGGAAATCTATATCCGCCTGGGGCGCTTCCGCCACGCCGATATAGCCCTGTCAACCGCCGTGCACTGGCAGCCCGGGAACGCCCTGTGGTGGACCAGGCTCGCCTATGCAAGGGAGAACGCCGGCGAACTCCAGGAGGCGGTTGCCGCGTACCAGCGGGCGCTCTCCCTTAATTCCCATCTTGCTGACGCCCGGCGGGGCCTTACCCGCGCGCGCCAGAGTTTAAGTTCCCGCAGGTAATATGGTTCCCGTTTCCGTAGGGGTGTATACCTTAGGGTGCAAACTGAACCAGCTTGAGAGCGAAGGGGCGGCCCGGGCCTTCGGCGGCGCGGGCTTTCAAGTGTTCCCCTATAAGCCCTGCTGCGCCCCGGGGGAAAAGGCGCCTGATATTCTGCTTATCAATACCTGTACCGTAACATCAAAGGCGGAACAGAAAGCCCGCAGGGTCATCCGCAAAGCCTTGATAGATTACCCCCAGGCCCTGCTGGTGGTAACCGGCTGTTACGCCCAGCTTGATCCAAAGGCGCTCTCGTCCCTCTCAGGCCCGGAGTCCGGCGGGAAGCGGCTCTTCGTGCTTGCAGGGGAAAAGAAGGACGCCCTCCTGCGCCTGCCGGCGCTCATCGCCCAAAGCCGCGCCCCCGCTCCTTCCCTGTCCCGGGCCCTCTCCCAATGGCTTGAAGCGCTTTCGGAACAGGAAAACCAGGGCGCCGGAGGCAGGTTCGCCTTGCAGCCGGCGGATTTCTCGTTTCACGCCCGGGGGTTCCTGAAGATACAGGACGGGTGCGATAACCGCTGCGCGTACTGCCGCGTAGCCCTGGCGCGGGGTCCCAGCGCCAGCTTTCCGGCGCCCCGGGCGCTTGCGGCGTTGCGGGCGCTTGAGGCAAGGGGGTACGCTGAAGTAGTCTTGACCGGCGTGAATATCTGCCAGTACCGCGACGGTTCGCGGGATCTTGCCGGCCTTTTGACGTATCTCCTTGACGGCACCAGCGCAGCGGCGCTGCGCCTCTCGTCCCTTGAGCCGGACGGGATGGGGCCGGCGCTGTTTGAGGCCCTCTCACATCCGCGCATACGGCCCCACTTCCACCTGTCAGTGCAATCAGGAAGCCCCCTTATACTCCCGCGCATGGGGCGGCGGTACACGCCGGAAGACCTTGAACGCATCGCAGGCCGCCTGCGGTCAGCGAAAGAGGACCCGTTTCTCTCCTGCGATATTATCGCCGGCTTTCCGGGGGAAACTGACGAAGCTTTTGACGCCACCTTCGAGCTCTGCCGGTCCCTGGATTTTGCCGGCATCCACTGCTTTCCCTATTCGAGGCGCCCGGGAACCGCGGCCTGGGGCCTTGGGCGGCGCGGGGCGGTGCCGGAGCGGGACGCGCGGCGCAGGGTCCGGCGGCTTCTTGCTTTGGGGAACGCCAACAAACAGCGGTATATTACGCGGTGGATAGGAAAGAGCCTGGAGGGCGTTGTGGAGGCCCCTGGGGAGCCGGCAGGGCCTTCTATGCTCGTTGTGTCCGATAATTACCTTAAACTAGGCATTGCCCTTACAACGGGGGATGCGCCGCAGAAAGGCGCGGCAGTGCGGTGCCGGATTACAGGGCTGCCGGAACAGGAAGGCGCCGGATTTGACGCCGCCGGCCGGATAATTCTTTAAGGCGGCCTTGACACGCCGCCGGCCAATGGCCTATGATTGCTTACAAGAGAGACTAGCTCATCTGGATAGAGCGTCAGCCTCCG
>JAITHF010000082.1 GCA_031280115.1 Spirochaetaceae bacterium
AGGGATTCGTTATCGGAAAAATGTAAAAACATTACCGGGAAAACCAGATATTGCCATAACAAAATATAAAATTGCCGTCTTTTGCGATGGTGAATTATGGCACGGCAAAGATTGGGAAACCAAGAAAGAAAAAATTGAAACCAATCGTGATTATTGGATTAAGAAAATTGAACGCAATATGGCGCGTGATATTGAAAATGAAAAGAAACTTGAAAACATGGGCTGGACTGTTATTAGATTTTGGGGAAAAGAAATAAAAAAATATCTTATGGAATGTGTAAATGAAATTAAAGTAACTATTTATGAAATAGAGAACAATACATACCGTATAGAATATGAAAATGAATATAATGCCGATTTAATGGCGGCAGAAGATGAACCTGAATATAATAGCGAATAAATATATAAGGCCCATGGCGGCATCCATGCCACCGGCGCCTCGACCTGCCCTGTATCACGCTGTTTCAGAGATCGGCCAGGGTAACAGTGCCGTGGACCGCGGCCCAGTCATGGTAAAAGCCGTCTACCGCGCTCTGGAAAAGGGAATCTTCACATACACCCGATAGTCAATTCGTTTCAGGATCGTTTCCGCGTCTTTCACGATGCCTTCAAAGCCTCGGGCGATAACCTGAATGTGCAGGGAACGGTCAGGTCCGATAACCTCCTTGCAGCCTATCTGTTTTGTTCATGCGCCTCCCGCGCCGCTTCCTTCTGCCGGCGCTTCGGCAGGGGAGACGAGGACTTTGTCTATCCGGTTGCCGTCCATGTCAATAATCTTGAAACAATAGCCCCCGTATTCAAAGCGCGCGCCGGTCCGGGGAATCTCGCCGGCCATACTGAGGATAAAACCGGCTAAGGTATGATAGTCCTGCCGCTCCCTGAGGGCAATGGCCAAAACCTCCGCGATCTCGTCGATATTGACGCTCCCGTCCACAAGGTACGTGCCGTCCTCCTGCCGGAGAATGGGAAGCTCCCCTTTGGCCGGCTCCGAAAGCTGCCCTACAATCTCTTCAACCAGATTCCGCAGGGAAAGCACCCCTGCAAGCCCGCCGTATTCGTCCATTACCAAAAGAAAATCCGCTTCCCCGTTCCGAAACGCCTCAAACGCTTTAAGCGCCGACATGGTTTCCGGCACAAACACGCAGGGCTTGCTGATGGCGGTAAGCGCGGGGGCGCGCTCATCCAAAAGGGCGAACAGCAGATCTTCAACCGAAACCACGCCGACAACTTCGTCCAGATTGCCCGCGGCCACGGGGAAATAGCGCTGGTCCCGATGGCCGAACGCGGCGTTCCGCATGGCCTCGGCGCCGGCGCCCGCGTCAAGCCAGATTATCTCTGACCGGTGGGTCATAAACGTCCCCACCGGACGGTCCCCAAGATAGAAAACTCCCTCCACCATGGTGCGTTCCTTGCTTTCCACAATGCCCGACTTCTCCCCCTCCCTAAGGGCGATGCGGAGTTCGTCTTCGGTCATGCCTGAGGGGGCGTTTTTTTCAATCCTAAGGAGGTTCGCCGCCAGCGCGGAAAGGCCGGCGGAAAGGAGGGTAAGGGGTTTGCAGAGCGCCGAAAGCGCCGAAATAACCGGAAAGGCGCCGGCGGTAATCCGTTCCGGCGCGGCCCGGGCCAGCTCTTGTGGCAGCGCCTCTCCCAGCATGTCTGTCGCTGCGGTAACAGCCAGGGCCGCTGCCGCGCCCCAGGGGAGCGGGGGTTCTAAAAACCGCGCCGCCGCAAGCCCCCCTGCGACGCCGGCGGCGGTTCCCAGAAAGACCCGCGCTGTCTGGAGCGCCGAAAGCGCCTGGGACGGGTTTTCCATCGCTGCCAGGGCCTTCCGGTACCGCCCGTCCCCGCCGGAAAGCCGCGCCATGAGCCATGTCTTGCGGGATGAGAGAAACGCGGCGTGAATAAGAGAAAAAAATCCTTTTAAAAGGATAAGCGCGAAGATGAAAACAACCGCGGGTAAAGGGTCCTCCTGCATGGATGTTTAATAGATTTCTTCTTTGGTCAGGGGGCGGGCGATTGACAGCTGGGAGGAGGTCGGGATGATGACTTTCTTGCCGTCCTTCGTGGCCATGCCCAGAATCTTGACCACTGGAAAGCGGGGGTTTTCCGGATCCACATCCATAACCTGCGCCTTCTTACCGTTGCTGAGGAGCACATAGAGGCCGATAGGATACACTGACAGGGATGAAACCAGCGCCCGCAGGATCGTATCGTCGTACTGTTTCCCCTCGTTTTTAAGCATATCCATAATGCCTGCGTGTTTGTCTTTCGCCTTTTTGTAGGGGCGGTTGGAGGTCAAGGCTTCATAGGAGCAGGCCACCGCGATTATCTTGGAGTACAGGCTGATTTTATGAGCCGGCAGTTTCTGGGGGTAGCCGCCGCTGTTTTCCCGCTCGTGGTGTTCAAGGGCGCAGAGGCATATATTCGAAGGGAAATCAAAGGATTTAAGGAGTTTGTATCCCAGAATAGGGTGGGTGAGGATGGTTTTCCGTTCATCAGGGGTAAGGTTCCACTTGGTCAGGTAGAGCCGCTGGGGGAGTTTCATCATGCCGATTTCATGGAGGAGCGCCGCAACCCCCAGTTCCACCATTTTGTCTTCCGCGAGTTTGAGGGTGAAGCCCATCATAAGGGAGAGTATCATGGATTTGACCGCGTGGGACGCCTGATAGTTCTCGTCCTCTTTAGGCTCGTGGTTTTGCTGGACCAAAAGGAGGAGCCGGCGGTGTTTCTGCATGACCAGATACACGGTTTTGATATTTTCGGTAACCGCTTCCGCATTGAGGTCCTGATTCTCGCTGATTTGGGATAAGAGATCTTCGGTATATTTCTGGAAAAGCCAGTAAAACTCGTCTGCCTGTTTGGTTACTTTGTCTTGATCTTGGGAGCCTCCTGATAAGAGTTCCCCCGCGGCTTTGGCGATGTCGGCGTTTTGGGCAAAGGACTCGTGTTTAGGTTCGCCGGCGCTGTATACTTCATTAAAGTCCCACTGGCGGAGGCTTGACAAAAGGTCTTCGGCGAACGGCGTTTCCGGCGTGGCTAAAATAAACATCTCGTCAAGATAAATGGGCTGGGAGAAGAAGTTCCCCACCGAAATATCTTTAATCCTATATTGTGTCATCCAAGTATACTCCCATAAAATTATACATAGTTTTATCATATCATAAAAAACCCCCCCGCGCAACCCCCTGCGCAGCCGGAGGCTGTTTCACACCCTGCGGGTGATTCACGTGCTTCTCGCGGTGAGCGGGATTGCGGTTTTAGTCACAACCCCGAAGCAACGCCTCAGCGGGCTTCGATAACGCACGGGCGTTGCACACGTCGCACTGGTTGGGGGTTTGGGGGCAGCCGGAGGCTGTTTACGGCAGGCCGGGTGTGAGGTGCAGGGTTTCCTTGAAGCGGCGCCAAAGCGGACGCCGCAAACATGAGCGGCGCAACGCAGGAAGCCCCCCTGCGGGGGATTCAGGTGCTTCTCGCGGTGAGAGGGTTTGCACGTTTAGTCACAACCCCTAAGCGGCGCCTCAGCGGAATTCGCAGGCGTTAGTGGCTCAACGCAGGAAGCCTTGAGCGGGGGTTTGGGGGAACTGGTTCCCCCA
>JAITHF010000020.1 GCA_031280115.1 Spirochaetaceae bacterium
GGTCTTTGAACGCAAAATCCACGCTTTTATAAATCAGGCCGAGGGTATTATGCATACCGGCCAGCGGGATCTTATCCGTATCCGAGTGAGCAAACCTGCTTTTGCCGCAGGATTCCGGGCCAAACACTTTGGCGAGATCCTCTACGCAAAAATCAAGAGCGAGTATGAGGCGGTAGTTGATAAATGTCAGGTGAAGATCTATCTTGGTTTCCCCGGTACGCCGGAATATGCCAAGCTGGAAGAACTGAAGAAAGAGGTCAACGAGATTTACAACAAGCGAGATGAACGCCTGAAGAGTCTAACTGATGAGAGCGTGGAAGTCTTTTATAACTGTATTCTCTGCCAATCTTTCTCTCCTTCCCACGTCTGTATCATTACTCCCGAACGGCTTGGTTTGTGTGGAGCTGTATCGTGGCTTGACGCTAAGGCGACTAATGAACTTGATCCTAATGGACCCTGCCAGATTGTTACTAAGGAACGAGTAGTGGATGATAATCTTGGTATATGGGAAGATGTAAACGAAGTAGTACAACGAGACTCTCACGGTGCACTTCAACAGGTTACCCTTTATTCCATCCTGCAAGATCCTATGACAAGTTGCGGTTGTTTTGAATGTATCTGTGGCATCGAACCGGCTACTAATGGGGTGGTCATAGTCAATCGAGAGCATACAGGAATGACTCCCCTGGGAATGACCTTCTCCGAAATGGCCTCTATGACCGGCGGTGGAGTACAGACCCCCGGCTTTATGGGACATGGTAAACAGTTCATCTCTGCTAAGAAGTTTATGAAGGCGGAAGGTGGTCCGGCTCGTATCGTGTGGATGCCTAAGGCTTTGAAGGAACTGGTAGGTCCAAAACTTAATGTTACGGCAAAAGAGTTTTATGGGATAGACGATTATACATCTATGATCGCTGATGAGACTGTAAGTGAAGATTCTGAAACTTTGATTTCTTTTCTGAACGAAAAACAACATCCGGTTTTGCAGTTGCAGCCTCTTTTGTCCTAATGAAGTAATAATTCAGTATGTGGTCTAAAACCACATACTGAATTGCTTTGGTTTGAATTATAAAAATATAGGCATCTGTTGGCAGAGAATATGTTTTTGCCTAACAAATAGCCTAGTTAGGAAATATTTATATATAAAGGAGGAAACCGTTATGCCATTTAAACGTGTTCCGCAAAAATTCAATGCCTCCATCAAAGAGGTTGTGATAGGTACAGAGGGCAAGAGTTTTGCCCTTGGTGGAGAGAGTGTACTTCCCTTGTACAGTTTTGATGGAGATATTAAGAATCCACCTAAGGTGGGTATCGAAGTTTCGGATCTTGGTCCGAACCGAGAAATTCCTGGTATCGCCGAGTTCTATAAAGGGGTTGAAAGTATCCCCGATGTAGCAAAGCGAGCCTGTGAAGCTAAGGGGGTAAATTTTGTATCCCTGGTACTTGAAAGTGCAGATCCCAACAAACAAAATAAGTCTGTGGAAGAGTGCGCCAAGCTATGTAAGGAAGTTGCCGAAAAAGTAACTCTGCCTTTGGTCATTCAGGGAAGCAAAAATGTTGATAAAGACAAAGAACTCTTCCCTAAGATTGCAGAAGCTTTGGAGGGGAAAAATGTGCTGTTGTTGTCTGCAAAAGAAGAAAACTATAAAGCCATAGCGGTAGCCGCGGTTCAAGCATATAATCAGAAAATTGGAGGAGAGTCTGCGGTAGATATCAACTTAGCAAAACAGCTCAATGTAGTCATTTCTCAGCTTGGAATCAGCACTGATAACGTGGTTATGAATAACGGATCTGCTGCAGCAGGTTATGGGTTTGAATATATTGCATCTACCCTTGATCGAGTCAAAGCTGCTGCCCTTGCTCAAAATGACGCCATGCTCCAAATACCGATTATTACCCCGGTAGGAGAGCAGGCATGGTCTGTAGGAGAAGCTCTTAAGAGTGAAGCAGATGCCCCAAAAAATTGGGGCCCGGCGGAACAACGTGGTATTGATATGGAAGTTGTTACCGCTGTTGCTGACATTGCTTCTGGTTCAAACGCAGTTATCTTGCGACATCCAGTCTCGATAGCTACCATTTCGCAGCTTATTTCAGAACTTATGTGATTCAGAGAAAGGAGAGTAAAATATGGCACTTAAAGGACTGGATATTTTCAAATTCACCCCTAAGACGAACTGCAAAGAGTGTGGTAGCCCAACCTGTATGGCCTTTGCTATGAAAGTTGCTCAAGGTGCAATCGGCCTTGATAAATGTACCCACATGTCTCCTGATGCATTGGAGAAGCTTGGCGAAGCAACCGCTCCTCCTATGAAAACTATCAAGATAGGCGCTGGAGATGCGGAATATACTTTGGGAGGAGAAACGGTACTCTTCAGACATGAGAAGACTTTTGTCTCTCAAAGTCTATATGGAGTAAATGTATGCTCCAACTGTGTAGATACCGCTTTACCTGAACTTCAGATTGTTGATTACGTTCGTATTGGTGAGCGTATGCATGTTGAACTGATCAATGTGGAGTATGGAGGAGATAAAGGGAAATATCTTGATACAGTGAAGAAAACGCTTGCAGCAAAGCGAACCTTGATCCTTAGCGTCTCTGATGTAGATGCAGCCAAAGCTGCTTTGGAACTTACCAAAGAGAGTAAACCTATCCTTAATGGCGCAAACGAATCCAATTTTAAGGAAATGAGCGCCCTTGCTACAGATTTTGGAGTAGTCTTGGGGGTTACTGGAAAAACCCTAGACGCAATATACGACACGGTTAAGTCTATTGAGGATCTGGGAAACAAGAACTTGATCATTGATGTAGGTACTGTTTCTATCAAAGAAGCATTCTCCAATACGGTGCAGATCCGGCGTGCGGCTCTTAAAGATGGAGATCGCACATGCGGTTATCCTTCCATTGTAAATGTGGGAAAACTTGCTCCTAAGGATAGTGTGTTACAGGTAGCTCTTGCCTCCCTCTTTACCATGAAGTATGGTTCTATCATTCTTTTGAGTGGTATGAGCTATGCTCAAGCATTACCTCTTTATGGTCTGAGGCAGAATATCTTCACAGACCCGCAGAAGCCGATGAAGGTCGAACCGGGTATTTATCCTATAAACGGTGCGGATGAGAATGCTGTTTGTGCAACAACGGTAGATTTTGCCCTTACCTATTTTGTGGTTTCCGGAGAACTCGAACGCTCTGGTATTCCTGTAAACCTGCTCATTTCTGATGCAGGTGGATATTCTGTACTTACCGCATGGGCGGCGGGTAAACTCTCAGCTAGTTCAATTACCAAGTTCATTAAAGAACAGGAGATCGAGAGCAAGCTGAAAAGCCGTAATTTGCTCCTTCCTGGTAAGGTTGCGGTACTCAAGGGCGAACTTGAAGAAAATCTGCCTGGATGGAAGATTATCGTGGCGCCCAATGAGGCTGTAGAGATAGTCAAATTCCTCAAAGAACTGAAAGTATAAGGTAGTGGGGTAGTGGTTAGGTGTTAAAAATAGTCCGCTACCCCTATAATTTCTAACCCATTAACAATTAAGGAGTAAGATATGGGAAAATTTGTAATGATAGGTGAAAATATTCACTGTATTGCGCCATCTATCCGTAAGGCTATGGATGAGCGGGATGAAAAACCGATCCTTGAGCGGGCGGAAAAGCAGTTGAAAGCCGGCGCGACCTACCTTGATTTTAACATCGGGCCAGCACGTAAAGGCAGTAAGGGCCTTATGGCATGGGGTATCAAGCTTTTGCAATCCCGCTTTGACAACGTACCCATTGCTCTTGATACTGCTGATATTACCGAAATCGAAGACGGCATAAAAGTTTATAACCGTGCAAAAGGCAAACCGATTGTAAACTCCGCCGATGCTGGCGATCGCAAAAAATATATCGACGTTGCGGCGGCAAATGACGCTATCGTTTTTGCGCTCTGTTCCAAAGAAGGAGTCCCTGCGGACAACGCCGAGCGTGAACAATATATGCAGGAAATGCTTGAACACGGCATGGGGCTTGGCATGGAACCAACGGATATGTGGTTTGATCCCCTCTATATCGTTATTAAAGGTATGCAGGATAAACAAAGAGATGTTCTCAATTTCATAAAAACTCTTGCCGACCAAGGACTTAATTCCACTGGCGGTCTTTCTAACGTATCCAATGGTATGCCCAAGGAAGTTCGCCCCCAAGTAAATTCCATTATGATCGCCATGTCTATCGCTATGGGACTAACCTCTGCTATCGTGAATCCTTGCGAGATTCAGCTTAACCAAGCCATCCGCACAGCAGACATCATCATGGATAACGAACTGTTTGCTGATTCTTTCTTGCAAATCTAACCTTATACACTGCCCGAAAAATTAAAACTTTTCGGGCAGAGTGAACTCCCGTCTAACTAACATCTAAATATACCGGAAAGGCGCCGGCTTTCCGCAATACCTGCAATAATACTTGTTTCCCTTAAAACTTAAACCGCCACGCTCGATATGATAACCGTAACGCTGTACCAGTAAGCCGTTACAATGAGGGCAAAACGTATCGTTAGGTTCGCCAGCTATGTTGCCGGAATACACATAAGACAAAACATCCCGGGCTTTGCGGACAATAGAAACAAGATGTGCCGGATCAGTCGGGGGCGCCGTCCACGTATAATCAGGATGATACGCCGAGAGATGCCAGGGTATGCGCGGGGAAATACTACGAAGCACATCGATACATCGCTGGATTTCTTCGTCCCCGTCGTTAAGCCCCGGAATTACCAGGGTAGTAACCTCTAGCGGCACTTCCATCTCCCAGGCCTTGGCAATGAAATCTATTGCGGCAGACAAATCCCCGCCCAAAATTTGGGTATAGGTCTCTTCAGAATGGCATTTCAAGTCAACATTCGCGGCATCGGTAAGGCTAAGGATCGCTTCCGCCGCTTCATCAGCCACGGTCCCATTACTCACAAGCACATTGGCAATCCCTGACTTCCGGGCAAGCGCCATGCAGTCTAAGAGAAATTCCGCATGAATAAGCGGCTCCGAGTAGGTATAGGCGATCTGCGCCGATCCTGCCGCCTTTGCCCGGCAGATTATATCGTTTGGTGAAAAATATTGCGCCGGAGCGCCGGTATTCTGGGAAATGCGCCAGTTCTGGCAGAAAGGGCAGCGCAGATTGCATCCTACAAAGCCCACGGAAAAGACAGAAGATCCGGGGCGGTAATGGTAGAGGGGCTTTTTCTCAATCGGGTCCAGCGCCGCCGCAGTGACCGCGCCGTAATAGGGGATGATTCCCGCCCCGCCTTGGTTTCCCCTTACACCGCATACCCCGCGTCCGCCGTCAGGTATCCGGCATTTTCGGGGACAGAGGCGGCACTGGACAACGTTTTCCGGAAGCGCCGTAATATACCGCGCCTGGGGCTTCTGCATTGCTGTTACCCGCCTGAGATGCGTTCCGCTGGATTGCTTGTTTTATGCACAAACCGGATAGGATCATCCACCTCAAAAAGCTCAAACAGTATCCCCCGGGCGCCCTTACGGATCCACAATTTTACAAGCGGCGCAGTGTCTCCGTCTTCGGTTACTGCTGAATGGGCTTCCTCTGCGCCCAAAACGTCTTCCAGCTTGAATTCCATTACTGTCGGGCTTTCGCCCAACGGATCGTACACAAGGATAAGTTTGTTCTTGTCAGAAGGATGCTGCCGGGGGCAGCCGGTAAACGGAATCCCGTTTTTGGATGCCCCGTCAGAATAACGGGCGATTTTATAGAGCGGCGGCAATACCTCAAAATAACTGATCATGTTCAAATTCCCTCCTCACATAAACCGCGCCATGACGCGCTGTTGATTGTTACCGGCGAAACAGGTAGTATAAACCGGCAGCATCATGGAGGTTCACCTTGTATAACACTGTACACCAGGGGGCATATCTTTTTCAAGGGAATATGCTGGTGGTTCCCGCGGACATTCCCGGCCCCTCTGTCTATGACCCTGTTCCTTTAGAGAAGATACGCGGCGCCTTCGGCGCGCTTCCTGTGGCCGCGTTTCCTGACAGCGCCGCAGGTCCAGATATATGGAGCGCAGAGGTGCCGGCAGACAGGGCGCTCCCTTCCGGCTGGCGCTCGCTCCATCCCCGCCAGGCGGTCGCGGCTGCGGCGCAGGCGCGCCGGCTCTTTCGGGCGTATCACATCGTCCAGTGGCGGCGGGAATCGGTGTTCTGCGGAACCTGCGGGAGCCTTAATCAGGACTCCCCTGCGGAGCTTGCGCGGCTTTGCCCTGTTTGCGGCAGGCATGAATACCCGCGCATATCGCCGGCGGTTATCGTGCTTGTTATCAATGATCGGAACGAGGCGCTTTTAGTGCATAATAAAAACTTCGCCCCCGGGGTTTACAGCCTTATCGCCGGATTTAACGAAGCAGGGGAGACTTTGGAGATGACCGCGGCGCGGGAAGTCCGGGAAGAAACAGGGCTTGAGGTGCGGGACATCCGGTACCTTACCTCCCAGCCCTGGCCCTTTCCCAATTCCCTCATGGCCGGTTTTGCCGCCCGTTATGCCGGCGGGGCCGTCTGCGCCGACGGCGTTGAAATCGAAGACGCCCGCTGGTTCAAACAAAGCCGTATACCCCAGCTTCCGGCGCAGGGTTCTGTGTCCCGTTATATTATAGACCTGTGGCTTGAGGGGGCGCCGCCTTTTCATTAAGATAAAAGCATGACAGAAAAACAACACCCGTCAAACCGGGACGCAGGCGCCCTTTCGGCGCCCCTGGAAGGCATAAACGATATAAAAGACATGAACGAATTGTTTGAACGCGCAAAGCGCGCCGCTTTGTCCGCCTACGCGCCGTATTCCCGTTTTCGGGTAGGCGCCGCGCTTCTTGCCGAGAGCGGGGCGATATATACAGGCTGCAACGTGGAGAACCGGTCTTACGGGCTTACGATATGCGCTGAACGGAACGCCCTGGCCCTGGCTGTGGGCAGCGGGGAACGGTCTTTTGCGGCCATCGCGGTTGCCGCGCTTGATTCAGATGTTCCTGTAGGCCCCTGCGGCGCGTGCCGGCAGGTATTAAGCGAGTTTATGAAACCTGAGGCGCAGGTCCGCTTCGGCGGCGCCTGCGGGAAAATAGTTGACACCACGATCGGTATCCTGTACCCCTATGACTCCCTTCAAGGCTTCGCGCCGCCAGAAATCGGGAACACGCTATAAAAACATGAAGGATAAAAGGATAAAAATATGAATATGCAGGCCCTGGTCATTGAGAAGCCCCGCGCCGCCTGTGTGCGGTCCGTGCCGGTTCCGCCGGTGGGGGAACAGGATATCCTCATCGAAGTCAAGGCATCGGGCATCTGCGGGACTGACGCGCATATCTTCCGGGGGGAATACCTGGGAACCTATCCGGTTATTCCGGGGCACGAGTTCTCAGGGGTGGTGGCGGAGGCCGGCGCCGGAGTTACCCGCTTCGTTGTTGGAGACAGGGCCGCGGTGGAGCCTAACCTGGCCTGCGGCATCTGCCCGCCGTGCCTCAGCAACCGGCAGAATTTCTGCGGGCGCTGGAGCGCCCTGGGCGTTACCCGTCCCGGGGGCATGGCCGCGTATGCGGCGGTGCCGGAGCAGGCCGCGTTCAAACTGGAAAAAAACCTTTCGTTTCTCGAAGGCGCGTTTATGGAACCCCTGTCCTGCGTGCTTCACGGCCTTGAGCGCGCGCCTGTGCGCTTCGGCGACCGGGTGCTGGTTGTGGGCGCCGGCCCTATGGGCCTCCTTTTAACCCAGGCCGCCTGCCTGCACGGCGCCGGAGCGGTTACTCAGGTTGACCGGAACCAGAGCCGCCTTGAGCGGGCGCAGGAGAACGGCGCCTCCCAGGTGCGCCAGTCCCTTGAGGGCCTTCCCCAAGACTCCTTTGACCTTGTGGTGGACGCCACCGGCGTTCCCGCGCTTATGGCCCGGGCCGTTGATTTCGCCCGCAAAGGCGGCGCGGTTCTCTGGTTCGGCGCGCCGCCCCGGGACGGAAAGCTCGAACTTCCGGCGTTCAGCATCTTTGAAAAAGGGCTGTCCCTGGTTTCTTCGTACACGTCGGCACGCAATTCCCTGCAAGCCCTGGCGCTCCTTGAAACAGGGAAAATACGGGTGTCCCCGCTTGTTTCCCATACGCTGCCCCTTGCGGACTTTGCCCGGGCCGTAGAACTTATTGAAACAGGCAGGGACAACGTGTTAAAAGTGATGATACTCCCCGATTCCGGAGGGCTATGAGACCTCGAACATACCGGCAGCAGGCAGAAGGGCTTGGTTATAGTCCGCCAGCGCCTGCTCGTAGTCCCCGTTAAGGGCGTACACATCGCCGCGCTTGGAGTAGGCTTCAGCATAGTCAGGATTAAGGGTGATAGCCTGGGTGAACTCAAGCGCCGCCTGCTCCCGCTCCCCCAGCTCAAAATAGGCCACCCCCCGCTTGCAATAGGCTTCAGCGTACTCAGGATTAAGGGCGATAGCGCTGGTAAAATCCTCTGCCGCGGCCCGGTGGTCCCCGATACGGCCGTAGGCGTTGCCCCGGGCGTAATAAATCTCAGGGTCGTCCGTATGAAACGAAAGCATCCGGGTAAAATCCTCCGCCGCTTTCCCGTACTCCCCCTGGGCGTAATATGCGTTGCCCCGGTTGTAATACACCCCCGTATACTCAGGGTCGAGCTCAAGGGTCCGGTTAAAGTCGGCAACGGCTTTCCCGTACTCCCCCTGGGCCGAATAGGTGTTGCCCCGGTTGTAATAGATGTCGCTTGAATCAGGGGAAAGGCGGATGGCTTTGGTATGATCCAGTATGGCCCGCTCATAGTTCCCGCCCCGGGCGTGGGCGTTGCCGCGGTTATAATAGGCGTCGGCAAAGTTCGGGTTAAGCCGTATCGCTTTGGTATAGTCCTCGACGGCCTTTTCCAATTCATCTATCATCGCATAGGCGTTGCCCCGCCGGTTGTAGGGGTCAGGGTTAGAGGGATACAGTTTTATGGACTCAGAGAAGTCATCCACGGCTTTTTTATAGTCATCATTGCAGTAATAGGCAAAGCCCCGTATATACCAGATATACGCGCTCTTAGGATTAAGCCCCATTGCTTTGTTGAAACACCCGATAGCCTCTTCGTAATTCTGCTTCATAGCGTGGATAATACCGTAGTTTATATAGACCTCTTCGTCGTGAGGGCTCACCTTGAAGGCTGACTCCATAATAGCAAGGGCCTTGTCATAGTTCTGAACCCTGCAATACGCGGTGCTTAGTTTGACATAGAGGCCGACATTGTTCGGGGTAAGCGTCATGGCTTTGGTATAGTCCTCCACAGCCCGCTCGAATTCCTTGCGCTCCATAAAGAGGCTGCCCCTGCTTATATAGCCTTCGGCGTAGTTCGGGTTAAGGATCAGGGCTTGGTTAAAGTCCGAGAAAGCTTGGGTATAGTTTTCGTTTCCCGCATACGCCATGCCCCGCTTGGCGTAGGCTTCGGCGTGTTCAGGACGGCAGGCTATGGCGCGGTTAAATTCGACGATAGCTTTCTTGTTATTTTTGTTTTTAAGATGCCCAAGCCCGCGGGAATAGTTATCCTCGGCGCTGTTCATGTCTTTCATGTCTTTCATAAAACAGGTGCTCCTCCGCTGTTTTTATCTATTTCATCTGTTTTACCTATTTTCAAGATTTTCCCCCTCCGAGTCCACCCTCCCCCTGCCCCCCTGCGGGCAGCCTGCGGCTGTTTCACCCCCTGCGGGGGATTCAGGTGCATCCTGCGGTGAGAGGGTTTGCACGTTTAGTCACAACCCAGAAGCGGCGCCTCAGCGGAATTCGAGAGCGCACTGGCGCGAGGCAGGAAGCCTTTAGGGGTGGTTTGGAGGGTCTATGACCCTCCAAATTCTCTTAAAAGAGGCGCGAAAGCGCCGATAATTTTTAATATAACAACAAAACATGGCAGGAAAACCGGTTTTTTTGCCGGCAAATAAAAGTTGTTTGCTAACAAAGCGAGTTTGTTTGTTAGCAAAATAAGTTTGTTTGTTAGCAAAATAAGTTTGTTTGCTAACAAAATAAGTTTGTTTGCTAACAAAATAAGTTTGTTTTTCAGCAAAATAAGTTTATTTGCTAACAAAATAAACTATCCTGTCCCCGCATAAATCATTGTGTTATAACAAATTACCGGCGCTGCGCGCCTCTTTTAAGAGAATTTGGGGGCATTTTTATCAGCGCTTCATGTTTCGCGTATTCTTTTGCGAACTCCGCGTAAGGGAACAGCCTTCGGCTGCCCCAAAACCCCCAACCAGTGCGACGTGTGCAGCGCCACTAACGCCATCGAATTCCGCTGAGGCGCCGCTTCGGGGTTGTGACTAAAACCGCAAACCCGCTCACCGCAGGAAGCACGTAAAACAGCCTCCGGCTGTTGAAACCTCCTGCGGGGGAATATATGATAAGAAATATGGCAAGCAGCATAAAAAAACAACCAGCAGGGCATGAAGAAACAGTCATAAAAAAACCGGCGCCGCTCAAACCGAAACCAAAGGCAAAAGCACCGGCAGAAACGCCGGAAACACCGGAAACGGTGAAAAGCGCCGTGTACGACGAATCAAAAATAACCACCCTTTCATCTCTGGAACATATACGCCTGCGTACCGGTATGTACATCGGGCGCCTGGGAGACGGCTCCCACCCGGACGACGGGATCTATGTGCTCCTCAAAGAAATCATTGATAACGGCGTTGACGAATACATCATGGGAAACGGAAACCGCATCGACGTTGGCGTGCAGGATCAAACCGTTACGGTCAGGGACTTCGGCAGAGGCATCCCCCTTGGGAAACTGGTGGAGTGCGTGTCGGTCATCAATACCGGCGCCAAATACAATGACCAGGTGTTCCAGTTCTCTGTCGGGCTTAACGGCGTGGGAACCAAAGCGGTAAACGCCTTGTCCTCCCGCTTCATTACGCGGTCCTTTCGGGAAGGCCGGTACGCTCAGGCGCTCTTCCAGCAGGGGCGCCTCATGGAAAGCGCCGCAGGCGCCCTCAAAACGCCGGAAAAAGACGGCACCTATGTAGAGTTCACCCCGGACCCGGCGATTTTCGGCGCCTGCCGGTTCGATTTAGGGTTCATCGCAAAGCGGATACGCCACTACGCCTATCTTAATGCGGGCCTCACCCTGACCTTAAACGGCGAGCCCTTCGCCTCTGAGCGGGGGCTTTCGGACCTGCTCCTTGAAGAGGCGGGGCAGGATACGCTGTATCCTATCGGGTACTACAAGGGGGCCTTTCTTGAGTTCGCCTTTACCCATACAAGCGGCAGCGGGGAAACGTACGTTTCTTTTGTCAACGGCCAGTACACAAGCGACGGCGGCACCCACCTTTCGGCGTTCAAAGAAGGGATTGTCAAGGGAATACAAGCCTATTTCAAGAAGGATTACCGCAGCGAGGACATACGGGAAAGCCTTGCCGCGGCTATGGCGGTGAAACTCAAAAACCCCGTATTCGAGAGCCAGACGAAAAACAAACTGGGCAACTCGGATATACGGTCATGGATCGTGCAGGAAACCAAAACCGCCGCTGAAGACTGGCTCCACAAAAACCAGGACGCCTCCAAAGCGCTTGAGCGGAAAATCATGGCAAGCGAGCGCCTGCGTACCGAGCTTGCGGCAGTGAAGAAAGAGGCCCGGGACGCGGCAAAGCGGGTGGCCCTTAATATCCCTAAGCTCAAGGACTGCAAGTACCACCTTGGCGACGGGGAGCGGGGGGAGAAGTCAACGATTTTTATTACCGAAGGGGATTCCGCCGCAGGCTCTATGGTGTCAAGCCGGGACGTGATGACCCAGGCCCTCTTCGCCCTGCGGGGCAAGGTGGAGAATATGTTCGGCAAGAAGCCCGGGGCGGTTTACAAGAACGAAGAGCTTTTTAACATGATGAGCGCCCTGGGCATAGAGAACGGCATTGAAGGGCTCAGGTACGCCCGGGTTGTTATCGCCACTGACGCGGACTTTGACGGCTTTCATATCCGCAACCTGCTCCTGACGTTTTTCCTCTCCTTTTTTGAGGGGCTGGCGGCGGCGAACAGAATCTTTATTCTCGAAACCCCCCTGTTCCGGGTGCGGGTCAAGAAGGGCGTTTTCTTGTGCCGGTACTGCTACACGGAAAAAGAGCGGGACGCGGCCATACAGGAGCTGGGAAGCCAGAGCGAAGTAACCCGCTTCAAGGGGCTTGGGGAAATAAGCCCCAAAGAGTTCGGCCAGTTTATCGGGCCTGAGATGCGCCTTGTGCCGGTAACAATACGCCCCCTTACGGCGGTGCCCCAGGTCCTGGCGTTCTACATGGGCAAGAACACCCTTGAGCGGCGGGACTATATTATGCAAAACCTCGTGAACGAACTCTAAAGGGGCTTCCCGCAGGTTTCAAAACGTGTATACTGAGGTATGGCTAAGATAGAAACAATGAAAACAGGCGTAACGATAGAAGTGATCCAGGGGGATATTACCGCCCTTGAGGCGGACGGGATTGTGAACGCGGCGAACTCCGGCCTTCAAGGGGGCGGCGGGGTGGACGGCGCTATCCACCGCGCCGCAGGGCCCGGCCTCCTTGCGGAATGCCGGGCGATCGCGGCGCGGCAGGGCCCCTGCCCCGCAGGGGAAGCGGTGGTTTCCGCCGGATACAACCTGCGGTGCAAAAAGATAATTCATACTGTAGGCCCGGTCTGGCGCGGCGGCGGCTCAGGCGAAGCCGGGCGGCTCGGCTCGTGCTACCGCAAGAGCCTCCTCCTTGCCCATCAAGAAGGCTTGGAAAGCCTTGCGTTCCCGAATATCAGTACCGGCGTGTACGGGTATCCGAAAAAGCCCGCCGCGGAAATCGCGGTGCAGGCCGTCAAAGCAGCGCTGCCGGAAGCGCCGGGCATTACCCGCGTCCTGTTTGTCTGCTTTGACGCGGAGAATTACCGGCTTTACCAAAGCCTGCTCGAAAGCCCCTAACCTGCTCCGCAGCCCCTACCAGCGCCCCCCGCTTTGGGCGTTCCGGGCTTTCTCCAAGTTTTCACGGGTCCAGGCGTTCTCAGGGTCAAGGCGCAGGGCCGCGGTATAATCGTCAATGGCCCGGTCAAAATCCCCTTGGTAGTAATACGCGGCGCCCCGCCAGTTCAAGGTCCCCGCCTGCGCAGGCCCGACAGCCAGGGCCATAGTAAAGTCCGCGACGGCCCGGTCGTACTCCTTCCGGTTATAATACACGTTCCCCCGGTTGATGAGGGCGTTGAGGCTGCGCGGGTCCGCCTTGAGCGCCGCGGTGATGTCCGCAAGGGCCCTTTCATAGTCGCCTTTGCTGTTATAGGCGCTGCCCCGCCAGTTAAGCGCGTCAGCGTCGTTTGGATGTATCCGCAGGGCCTCGGTGAAGTCCGCAATAGCCCGGTCATAATCGCCTTTGGCGTGATAGGCGTTGCCCCGGTTGTTTAAGGCCATGACAAACGCCGGATCAACCCTGAGCGCGTCAGTAAGATCCTTGACAGCCTTGTCATAGTCCTTCTTGTAGTAATACGCGCTCCCCCGGTTATTGAGCGCGTTGGCGTAGGACGGGTTTACGGCCAAGGCCGCGCTGAGGTCGGCGACAGCCCGGTCATAATCGCCTTTGGCGTTATAGGCGAAGCCCCGCCAGTTGAGGGTGTCCGCGTCGCCGGGCTTTATCCGCAGGGCCGCGGTAAAGTCCGCAAGGGCCTTGTCATGGTCCCCCTTGTAGTAATACGCGCTCCCCCGGTTGCTCAGGGCGCTTGCGTAGTCCGGCTGTATTTTGAGGGCCTGGGTATAATCGGCAACCGCCTTGTCATAGTCCCCTTTGTTCCGATACGCGATGCCCCGGTACACGTAGGCGTCGGCGTACGACGGGTTAAGCTGGATGGAGCGGGAAAACGCGGCGGCGGCCTCATCGAACTCCCGCCGGTTGTAAGCGGCGACGCCTTGGTTGTACGCCTCTTGCGCCGCTGATCCGGGAGGCGCGGCGCTGGCAGGGGCCGGCGCTCCTGCTGCCGCGCCGGTGGACATAGGGTCCGAAGCTCGCGCGCCGCCTGAAACCTGGGCGTCCAGCGCGGCTTGCCGGTTATACTCGGCGATAGCGAACTGGGGGTCTAGCGCAAGGGCCGCGTCATAGTCCGCAAGCGCCCGGGGGTAATCCCCTTGGCGGGCGTAGGTATACCCGCGGTTGTTAAAAATACCAGGGCTGTCCGGCTTAATCCGCAGCGCCGCGGAGTAGTCAGCGGCGGCCTGTTCATAGTTCCCTTTGGCGAAGTGGGCGCTCCCCCGGTTGTTATAGGCATAGGAGGCCCGGGGGTTCAGGCGTATGGCCTGGGTATAATCTTCAACGGCCCGGTCATAGTCTCCTGTATACCGGTAGGTTTCGCCGCGGTTATTATAGACCAGGGCGTCAGCGGGGTTTAGCTGTATAGCCTGGGTATAATCTTCGAGGGCCCGGTCATAGTCCCCCTTTTCAAGATAGGCGTCGGCGCGGTCGTTATAGGCCGCGGCGCTGCGGGGGTTACTCTGGATTGCTTGGGAATAGACGGCAATCCGCTGGTCGATCGTATCGGCGTGCTGCCCGAAGGCCGAGGCGTTTGGAGCGCACAGGATTAAAATCCCGATACCGCGTAGCATCAATTTGTTTCTCATAGAGACATCTCCATTGTTAATTATATGGTGCATAGTTTCTCTCTTTATCGGCTTTTTCCAGTTCACCATAAAACACACCCGAAGGGTGTTTCACGTGCTTCTTGTTGCGAGAGGGTTTGCAATTTTAGTCACCCCCTGCGGGGGATTCACGTGCTTCTCGCGGCGGGAGGGTTTGCGGTTTTAGTCACCCCCTGCGGGGGTTTCACGTGCTTCTCGCGGCGAGCGGGTCTGCAATTTTAGTCAGAACCCAGAAGCGGCGCCTCAGCGGACTTCGATGGCGCCCGGGCGCGAAGCAGGAAGCCGGTGGTTGGGGGTTTGGGGGAACTGGTTCCCCCAAATTCTCTTAAAAGAGGCGCGAAGCGCCG
>JAITHF010000208.1 GCA_031280115.1 Spirochaetaceae bacterium
ACCGTGTGTACCCGCTGGCCTATCGGGAAAAAGACCTGAAAAAAGAGGGGAAAACAGGTTAGAAAAGGGCAGTATTCAGGCGGAAGGGGCTTGATAAACTCATATATACTATATAATTCTGTTTGCCGTTTTCGGCCACACTGCGCCCTAACGGGAACGCTGCCGTATTATTTTTCATCATAATAACACAACACTACCGCCCCTCTCACAGTTTTTCAACCGCCCTGCGTTTTTTTATGCGCTGCGCTTCGCTTGCGCTTTTTAAGAGAATTTGGGGGAACCAGTTGCCCCAAACACCCCCTAAATGCATACTTCGTTGCGCCGCTAAAGCCAAAGAAGTGCGCTGAGGCGCACCTTCTGGGTTGTGACTAAAATTGCAGACCCTATCGCTACAAGAAGCACGTAAAACAGCCGCAGGCTGGGGGGATGACATGATTTTGTTTTTGGTGTTTAATAGCCTATCTTTGCGGTCGGGAGTTTCTTTGAACTTGAAAACGCCGAAAATACGATCCCTGCCGGGAACGCTTCTTATCATCATTATCAGCATTATCAGCAGCACCGGCGCCCTTACGCCCCTGTATGCCAGAGATATATCGGTAGTGGTGGAAGATACAGACCTGAACCTTCCGCTGGAAGGGGCGGTTATCCTTTCATGGGACGGGCAGGAATATACCTGCGGCCCTGACGGGAACGCGGTCATACCGGTTCCTGACAACAGGCAGGCGGTCATCCACGCCGCGTACCCCGGGTATGAAAACGGGCGCCTTGTCATACCCGCCGGCACTGCTGATAACCAGATCTTCGTGCTGGGGCTGCGCCTGAGCGCGTTCATGGAACATCAGGAACTGGTGGTTGAAGCCCAGCGCCCGGGGGCCCATGAAACGAGAACCGGCAGGAGCGTGGGCATCGCCGGCGCGGCCCTTGCCCAAACCGCCGAAATAGGCATCGTCGAAGACGTGATGACCTCGATTAAACTCCTCCCCGGAGTCGGCTATTCAGGTATGTTTAACGCCCTGCCCTCGATTAGGGGCGGGGAGCCCGGGGACCTGACCGCCGTATTTGACGGGTTTTATATTGCAAGGCCCTACCACTGGGGCGGCGGGGTTTCGATATTTGACCCGCGCATGGTAAAAAGCGCCCGCCTCTCCCACGGCGTGTTCTCCGCCCGCTACGGCCACACCATCTCAGGGCTCCTTGAAATAACCGCCAGAAAACCCTCGGCTGAAGAAGTGGAAGCAGAACTGGGGGTCTCAACCAGCGCCGCCAACCTTAACCTCTCGTATCCCTTGGGAAGAGGGGGAAAAGGGGGAAAAGAGGGAAAAGGGGGGATTATGCTCATGGGAAAAACAACCTACTGGGACCCGTTCATCGAGTTCGCCAAACTCTTTGTGGAAGAGGTGAACTATGTGCGGGTGGCGCCGTATATACGGAGCGCCGCGCTGTCCGCGAATTACCGGTTCGCGCCGGACATCGAAGCAAGCGCCCACGGCTTTATCGGCGCCGACGGGGTGGGGGCGTCTTTCGAGAACAGCTACGAAGAGCCGGGGAAACTCAAGGGGAACAGGGATATGCGCTTTGACTGGAGCAACAGCATCGGCTTTTTCATCGCCGGCGTTACCCTTAACCCGTCGCCCTCAACGGCCTTAAGCGGCACCGTAGGAATCGGCTTTAACAACGCCGCCGTTGCAGGCTCTATGCAGGACGCGATACAAGTCTGGTACTCAGACGAGTTTAAGGAACGGATACGCGGCCGCTGGCCCTCTTTGGCACCTTTGATACAGGAAGACTATTATAAACTTGACCAGATACTTCACATTGAGGACGACGAAGGGGTTGCCAACGCGCAGGGGGGCGCGGCGCTGGACTGGGACTTCGGCAAGGGGTTCATCTTCGCTTTCGGCGCCCAAGAACTCTACTCCCGCTTCACCAGCGCCGCTAACGTGGAGGCCAACGTGGAGCGCCGGTACGGTGCCGTAAAAGACTATATCACCCTGCCGCCCCATCTTGCAGGGGTTATACCGGACGACATCTACCTGCACTACCCCTTTTATTACACCATAGACGTAAGCAACCAGATTTTTAATACCTCCCTGTACGCGGCGGCGGAGTACGCAAGTGCGGACAAGCGCTTCGGCGCGGAACTGGGGCTGCGCCTTGACCACATCTATTTTGCGGGCAGGGATTTTTCTATCCAGACCTATCCTGCCGTAAACCCCCGGCTTAACCTCGATTTTAACCTGCTTGAGGGCCGGGGGATGCTCGAATCCCTCAGCGCCACCGTTGGGACCGGCCTTTTCTCTTCGATAAACGACACTGTCTCGTATATCGAGAGCAGGTACGGGATAGAGGACTTCGACCTCAAACAAAACCGGTCGTGGACCAGCGTGGCAGGGGTCAAACTGGATTTTCTAGGGGGGTTCAGCTTTAACTTTGAAGCCTATTTCAAGTATGTGTTTGACCGGGCCTATATGTACGGGAACCTTGAGCCCGGGCGCAGCGACGCGGCCCAGTTCAAGTTTGACGGCCAAGGGCTTATCGGCGGGTTTGACTGCATGCTCCAGAAGTCCGAGTCCCGCTTCTGGGACGGCTGGATCTCCTATTCGTTTAACTACGCCCGGTACCGCAACCCCCAAGGGGATCCTGCAAGCGGGACAGGGCAGGACTGGTACTACCCCCAGTTCCACCGGTTTCATAACCTTAACCTTATCCTTAATATAAAGCCCGTCCCCCGCCTGGCGGTTACTACCCGCCTGGGCCTGGCCTCTGGCCGGCCAAAGCCCGCGGTAGGCGCCATTGAAAGCTATCCGGTATTGGTCTTTGACCCGTACAATCCGGCAAACCCCGCAAACGGCGCTATTATCGAGAAGTGGAAACGGCCCTCGTCCTACTCGGACTCAGAGCGCACCACCTGGTCCGTCCCCCTTGACATCAAAGTCTCCTGGTTCTTTTTTAACCCCAAAGGCAAGACCCAGGGGGAATTATATGTGGCAGTAGAGAACCTTGCGTCCCTGGTGTACAAGGCGCAGGCGAATACCACGTTCAACGCCTATACCGGAAAAGAAGACACCGGCAGCGACGCGGCGGCCTATGAGATCCCCCTGCCCCTGCCTTCTATCGGGTTCAAGTGGACCTATTAACGAAAGGGCGGGAGAAAAATGAGAAAAATAAGAAAAATACAAAAGACAGGGCCGGGCCGCGCATGGATGCTGGCGGCATTCGGGGCGGCCTTTTGTTTCGCCGCCGCCGGCTGCGCCGGGGTTGCGGAGAAAGGCGGGCAGGTCCTGGACGGCTCGGCCTTCGCGGAAAAGACTCTGGCAGTGTACCGGCTTTTTGCGGCAGGCTCGGAAGACTCCGCCCTTGAGGTGCGGCAGGTCCTGCGGGAGGGCGGAGAATACCTGGTGATTACCTTGAAAGCTTTTCCCGCGCTGGCGTTTTACGGGACCGCGCCGGAGCGGGACGGCAGTTTCAGCCTGCGGAGCGCGCGTTTTCTTGAAGGCACTGCCGCGGGCTGGAACGAGTTCGCCTTTGAGCTTGCAGGGGAAGGGGTGTTTCTCGTTGAGGGGGATACGGGAAAGGCGGGAACCTTGCGCGTTACCCCGCCCCTTGAGGCCCGGGGGCTTACTGAGGGCAAGATACGCCACAAGGGAAGCCGGTTTACCGGCAGCGGCGCCCTGGGGAGGCTGCGGAACCGGCAGGACCGGATAAGCGCCCTTATTGACTGGATGCACAGCCGGCAGGACGCCCCCGCCTTTGAGAAGCGGAAGGACTTCGAGGCGTACTGGAAGCCCCTTATGCTGCCTGAGACGGTCTTTCCCTGGAAGCGCCCCGCCTCTTTCACGCAGGAGCAGGCGGTTTGGGTCCGGGGCGAGGACATCCGCTGGAACGCCCGCTACACTGAGGCGCTGTTTCCAGAAGATTTGCAAGCCCTGCGGAACTCAGGCGCGCTCCTGCGGGACTGGGAAGAGGCAGGCGGATGGATATACACCCGCTACCAATGGGATTATATAACGGCGCTTATGGCGGAACAGTATGCGTTAAGAAAAATTAAGTGAGGTTTTAGGTTAATTATGGAAACACAAGAGGCAGGTTTTTCCCTGTTGGAACTTTTTAAGATGGGCGGCTTTTTCATGTGGCCCCTGCTCTTTTTTTCGATAGCCGCGGTGGCTATCGCGCTGGAGCGGGCGCTGTACCTTATGTATCATAATTTACAGCTCCGGGACTTACAAGAATCCCTTGAGGGTTATATCAAGGCCGGCAACCTGGCAGGCGCCCGGAAGTACCTTGAGGCCCTGACAAAACGCCGGATGGGGGCGCGCATCCTCCTTGGGCTGGTAAAAAAGCCGGAGCTTTCAGAGCGCCAGATGGAAAAGGCGGTTGAGGCCGAAGCCATGAGCTGTATAAACGCCCTTGAAAACGGCTTTAACTTCCTTACGGCCCTGGGCTCCCTCTCGCCGCTTACCGGCTTTCTCGGCACCGTCTCCGGCATGATAGGGGCGTTCCGGTCGATCGCCCAAGCCACCGAAGTAAACGCCCAAATTGTGGCGAACGGCATCTATGAGGCGCTTATCACCACCGTATTCGGGCTTATTATCGCTATTATCACCATGATAGCCCACTCCCTGTTCAGCCACGTCGTTGACCGCTTCGCCTTTGAAATAGAGAAAGCCTGTTCAGAACTTATCACCGAGATCGCCCTCAGCCGCTCCCGCAGGCGGGCGCCGGCGCAGGCGGATATTATCCCCCTGGAAGAGTACACATGAAACTAAACCGGCGGAAGAAAAGCCTCTTGTACGAATCAAGCGCCTCAAGCGACATCGCCTTCCTTCTTATTATCTATTTCATCGTTATCGCGGGCTTTAACATCAACAAGGGCTTCCTTATGAACCTTCCCCAAAAGAACTCAAGCCGGCTTATTCTTAAAGAAGACCTTATCCGCTTTGAGCTTGACCAGCGGGGGGGGCTGCGCTATCAGGGGGTTCCGGTGAGCCTCCGCCAGGCGGAACAGGAAATCCGCGCCCTTATGGAGCGCCGCCCCAACATGGCGCTGGCGCTTTCTGTCGCGCCCCTTGCGCCCTGGCAGGAGGTGGTCTCCTTTGTGGAACTGGCCCAGAGGCTCAACGTGGAGGCATTTTCGTTCTCCCTTGCTCCGGAGCCTGTTTCCCTGTCCCCGCCTGCTAGGGATATGCGCCCGCCTTCTATGCCTATGTCCCCGGCGTCTATTGCTATGTCCCCGGCGCCTATGATCATGCGTCCGCCTTCTATGGCTATGTCTCCGGTGTCTATGATTATGCGTCCGCCTTCTATGGCTATGCGTCCGCCTTCTATTGCTATACATCCGCCTTCTATTGTTATACATCCGCTTTCTATGCCTATATATCCGCCTTCTATTGCTATACATCCGGCGCTTATGGCCATGCGTCCGCCCTCTATGGCTATGTCCCCGGCGCCTATGGTCGTGCGTCCGCCCTCTATGGCTATGTCCCCGGCGTATAAAGGAGGCGGCGCGTGAAACTGCGGCGGGAAAGGCGGCGCCATGCGATCCCCCTCAATTCCATGTCCGACGTGGCGTTCCTCCTCTTGATCTTTATCATGCTCGTTTCCCTTATTAACTACCGGCGGGAAGTGAACATCGCGTACCCTGAAGCGGAGAACCCCAAGAAGATAAACGCGGAAAACAACCTTGAAATCTGGGTCGATGCGTCAGGGGCACTGTATCTTGACGGGGACTCCTGCACTCTGCGGCGCATTGAGGAGGCGGTTGTCGAAGCGCACCGGCGCGCCCCTGATACCCGCATACACCTCATCGCGGACAGGGGCACGGCGTTTCAAAAGGTGAACGTCGTGCTGGGGGCGCTGCAAGCCCTCCAGTACCGGTCGGTGGGCTTTGTGGTCAAAGACGCGGCCCCGGGCGCAGGGTTATAGCAGGGGGGCCTATGCTATGAACAAACTGCGAACCGCGCTTTTTCTCGCCGCGGCCCTCCTTCACGGGCTGCTCATCCTGTTTCTCGCGTTCAAGGCGGAGTACCCCGGGGAACCTGCCGAGCCTGAACCGCCGGTTATACGCCTGGTAGACCTGGTGGAAGACGCGCCGCCCCCGCCGCCGCCGCCCAAGGAGCCGCCGCCGCCGCTCCAGCAGAACACGGTTGAGGCCATAGCGGAAACGATGGTGGAAACTGACGATGTCCCGCAGGATACGGTCTCCCCGCTCATAACCCCGCCGCCCCCGCCCCCCCCGCCACGGCCGAGTGAGTATCTTTCAATGGGCCAGCTTTACAA
>JAITHF010000209.1 GCA_031280115.1 Spirochaetaceae bacterium
TCGCTTCGCTTGCGCTTTTTAAGAGAATTTGGGGGAACCAGTTCCCCCAAACCCCCTACCAGTGCGACGTGTGCAGCGCCGCTCACGCCATCGAAGCCCGCTGAGGCGCCGCTTCGGGGTTGTGACTAAACTTACAGACCCTCTCACCGCAAGAAGCACCTGAACCCCCTACGGGGGTTGCGGGGGGGCGGGCGTGTTTGGTATACTGGGCGGATTAAGGAGAAATAGTATGGCTAAGATTCCTGTCGGCATATTGGGCGCGACCGGTATGGTGGGGCAGCAGTATATCGCCCTTCTTGCAGACCACCCCTGGTTCGAGACGCGCTTTGTGGCCGCTTCGCCTCACAGTGCAGGCAGACCCTATAAAGCCGCCGCAGCCGGACGCTGGCACCATAAAACACCCGCCGGCGAACAGGTGGAATCCCTGATAGTCCAAGACGCCAACGACGTGTCCCGCGCCGCTGACGCGGTGAAGCGCGGGGACTTGTCGTTTGTGTTTTCCGCCCTTGAAATGGAAAAAGAAACCGTTAAAACCCTTGAAGAAGCCTACGCCGCCGCAGGGGTGCCGGTGATTTCCAATGCCGCAGCGCACCGCTGGACCCCTGACGTGCCGGTGCTTATCGCCGAGGTAAACCCGCACCACGCGGAGGTCATCCCGCTCCAGCAAAAGGCGCGCGGCTGGGACCGGGGCTTTATCGCCGTTAAGCCTAACTGTTCCATCCAGAGCTACGCCACCCCTGTCTGGGCGCTTATCAAGGCGGGATACCAGGTGCGGCGCCTCATGGTTGCCACCATGCAGGCCGTTTCCGGCGCAGGCTATCCCGGGGTGCCGAGCCTCAGCATCATTGATAATGTGGTTCCCTACATCGGCGGCGAAGAGGAGAAGTCTGAGCAGGAGCCGCTTAAAATCTTCGGCGCCGTTAAAAACGGGGTTATAGAAACAGCGGCGTTTCCCAAGATAAGCGCCCATTGCAGCCGCGTTCCCGTGTCGGACGGGCATACAGCCTGCGTGAGCCTTGAGTTCGGCCCGGAAAAGCCGTCCATAGACGAGGTAAAGCGCCTGTGGGCCGCGTTTTCCGGAGAACCCCAGTCGCTTAACCTGCCTCTTGCGCCTCAGCGCCCTCTTATCATCAGGGAAGAACTTGACCGGCCCCAGCCGCGCAAAGACCGGGATCAGGACAAGGCGATGGCCGTTACCCTGGGGCGGATACGGCCGTGCCCCGTCTTTGACCTGCGGTTCGTGGGACTCTCCCATAATACCGTGCGCGGCGCTGCCGGCGGAGGGATTCTTAACGCAGAGCTTCTTAAAGCCAAGGGGTATATCAGCTAGCGGGCAAAGCGGCGATGCGGAGGTGCCGCCCCCCTGAGGCTCCGCCTAGGCGTCCAGGTCGTTCCGGCTGGCGATGATTCGGGAAATAAGGCCGTAGCGGGCCGCTTCTTCCGCGTTCATCCAGTAATCCCGATCCGTATCCTGCTCGACCTGAGGTAAGGGCATACCGGTCTCTGCGGCAATAAGGGCGTTTATCTTTTCCCGCAGCTTGTCCAGCTCCCGGGCGTGGATTTCGATGTCCGTGGCAACCCCTCTGATGCCTGAAAGGGGCTGGTGGATAAGATAGTGGCTGTTCGGCAGGCCCAGCCGCCGCTCTTTGGGGCTTGCAAGCTGGATGAGAGCAGCCGCGCTTGCCACAAGCCCCATGCCGATCGTCCATACCGGCGGGCGGACAAAGCGGATCATGTCAAAGATGGCGTATCCTGCGTCGGCGTCCCCCCCGGGGGAATCGATAAAAACGCGGATAGGCTCGTCCCCCATGTCTTCCAAAAGGAGGAGCTGGCGCACGGTTCTTTCGGCAAGGTCTTTTTTTATGTCCCCGCACAGTAAGATAGTACGGGTTTTAAGCATCTTGTTAAGGATAGGGTCAGGCGCCGCCTCTTTTCCCGTTTCCTCGTTCTTAGGCTCTTCTTCCTCATGGAGGCGCGTCCGCCCGGGGGCTGACCTAACAGTGTTGTACATGGCATTTCCTTTCTTTTATAGTATGTTATAGTTATATAGTATGTTCTTTTATGTATGGTTATTCATGTTTCTTTTGTTTTTGTTTCTCTTTTATCTTCCATTTTTTTCTTTGCCGTCCCCCCCCGCTCTTTGCTGTCCCCCTCTTTTTCTTTGCCGTCCCCCCGCTCTTTACTATCCCCCCTTTTTTCTCTGATGCGCCCGGGGCGGCTATTTAAGCAGGCTTCGGGGATTAACCGTAACGCCGTTTTTATACACCGTACAGTGCAGGTGCGGCCCGGTGCTGACGCCGGTGCTTCCGGCGTCTCCGATACGCTCGCCGGTTCCCACATAGGCTCCGGGCTTGGTTCGTATCACGCTCAAGTGGGCGTAAAGGGTGCGGTAGCCGGCGTAGTGGGAGATGACCACATAGTTCCCGTAAGACTTATCGTAGCCCGCAGTGGTAACACGTCCGGCCATAGCCGCTTTTACCGGCGTTCCTGTGGGAACCCCGATGTCAAGGCCCGAATGGAACTGCCTGACGCCGGTAAACGGGTTTGAGCGGTAGCCGTAATTGGAGGTTATGTAGCCCCGCACGGGCCAGGCGAAGAGGTCCCCGTTGATTTCTTGCAGCGCAAGGGGGTCAAGTTTCGCCCCGGGAATAAAAATGCTCGTATTCGGGCGCAGGGGGATGTTAGAAAAAAGCTCGTTTACGGTTTGAATGGACTCTTCGTCAGTGTCAAACTTCTTGGCAATGCCGGACAGGGTTTCGCCGTTTTTCACATGGTACAGGACCCCGTCCTGATTAGGCACCCGCAGCACTTGGTCTTTTCGCAGCTGCCGCGCGTTGGTTATGCCGTTTACCGAGATGATCGTGTCCTGATTAAGACCGAACTTCTGGGCCACGCTTATAATCGTTTCGTCTTTTTCGATAGTGTGGGAGGTGTAGAGCAGAAGTTCTGACTTGGAAAACTCCGCGGGCTCGAAGATGCCCGTAACCTGCTGCCCTATATACGAGGCGTTTTCCATGTTTATCATCGTAGGATCAAAGCCGCCGCCTATTCCCCTTGGCTGCGCGTTTTCCAGTTTCGGCGGCTCCGCAGGGAGCGGCTTGGGCTTGGCTTCAGCAGGCGCGAAGAATGGGAGCGCTTCCCAGGGAAACATATAATAGACTAGGAGGGAAACCATTATCCACCGTAAAGAGATACGGTACCACGGAAATCGGACGGTCAATCTTCTATACAGCTTTTTTATATATTCATACCATTCACAGAGCCTGTCTGTAACTAATCTGCTTTTCATTATAAACGA
>JAITHF010000214.1 GCA_031280115.1 Spirochaetaceae bacterium
CGGCAAATCACCTTTGATCACGACAAAGCCCTGCCCAAGCGGAAATCCCACGAGAATCCGGCGATAGTCAAGGTCTACGCGGACTTCCTGGGTGAGCCGAACGGCGAAAAAGCCCACCACCTGCTCCACACGAGCTACAAAGGATCCGGCGGACACCACCATTAACCGCTAGACAGCAAAGAAATAAGAGGCGGCATGGACCTTGAGGGTCTGTACTGCCTCTTATTTTTTCCCCTGCACCCCCCGCCAACCTCCGCAGGGGGTTGACGGGATGGGGCGCCTTTGGATAAAAAAAGAATATCAGTATGATTGCATTAGCCGCTTTTCTGGGGAACCCCGGGCCGCCCTATGCCCGCACCCGCCACAATGCCGGGCGCCTGCTCGCCGCTTCGCTGGAAGAAGCATTAGCGCCGCGCTGGCAGCGTAAACATAAGGGAATGTACGCCTCCATTGCCGGCGCCGCGCTGTATGAGCTGCTTAGGTCAAGGCCGGGCGCGGCACAGATGATAGAGCGCGAAGCCCCTCCTGCGGGAGCGCGCCTCGCCTTCCACTTCCTCATGCCCGAAACCTTTATGAACCTCTCAGGCGCCTCCATTGCCAAAGCCGCGTCTTTTTTCGCGGTTCCGCCGGAAGCGGTGCTGGTGGTCCATGACGAGCTTGAGCTTCCCCTGGGGGCGGTTTCCCTTAAATTCTCAGGCGGCCTTGGGGGGCATAACGGCCTGCGCTCTGCCAAAGCCGCCCTGGATACCGCCGGCTTCTGGCGGCTCCGTATCGGCATAGGCCGCCCCGCCCACACAGACATCGCCCGCTGGGTGCTGGAAGCCTTTGAAAAAGACGAGGAGCTGCCGCTCGCCCAGGCCCTTGCCGGCGCCGGCGCCGTACTCGCCCGCGCCCTCCTCTGGGGCCCTGAAACGCTGCTCCCTGAGTGGGGCAAGAAAAATTGTCTAAACCTGCCATAACAGAACAAAGGGCTTATGAACGCGGGATAGTCTTATAAAAGGAAATGAATCATGGGCATAGCATATATTGATCCGGTTCAGGATCTGGGAACCGCCCTCCTTGGGGTGGAAAAGCCCGGGCGCTACACAGGGGGCGAATACGGGCGCCTTGGGGGAAAAGATGTTTCCGCTTCTAAGGCCCTGCGCGCGGTTATCGCCTTTCCCGACCTCTATGAAATCGGCGCGGCAAACCAAGCCCTGCGGATACTGTATAACGGGCTTAACCGGCTTGAGCGGGTCTCCTGCGACCGGGTCTTCGCGCCGGCGCCGGACTTTGAAGCGCTGCTCAAGGCGCGGGGCATCCCGCTGTACGGGCTTGACACAGGAATACCTCTGAGGGACGCGGACCTGCTCCTTATCACCCTGGGCTATGAGCTGGGCATTACCGGCGCCCTTACGATACTGGAAGCAGGGGGCGTTCCCCTTGAAGCCCGCAGCCGCCGGCCTGAAGATCCGGTTGTGGTTATGGGGGGCCCCTGCGTCTCCAACCCCCTGCCCTACGGACGGTTTGTCGACGCCGCCTGGATAGGCGAGGCGGAAGCGGGCTTTTTCGGCCTTGCCGCGGCGCTTGGGGACATGAAAAGCGCAGGCGCCCCCAGGGACGCGCTCCTTGCGCGGCTTACTGCCCATCCGTCAGTGTGGACAGCAGGCAAAACCGGCGCGAGCCGGGCGGTTGACCGGAACTTCGGGTCCCGTCCCGCCGGCGCCGCGGTGTTTCCGGTTCCCACCATGAAGCCGGTGCAGCACCACGGCGCGGTGGAGATCATGCGGGGCTGCCCCAACGGCTGCCGGTTCTGCCACGCCGGGTACTGGTACCGGCCACTACGCCAGAAAAGTCCGGAAACCGCGGCGCTTGAAGCAGAAGCCTTTATACGGGAGGGCGGGTACCAGAAGATAAGCCTCTCCTCCCTTTCAACCGGCGACTACACAGGCATACGCGGTCTGGTAACGTCCCTTACCCGCGCCTACGCGCCTGAGCGCGTCTCGTTCCAGCTTCCCTCCCTGCGGGTGTCCTCGTTTTCCCTGCCGGTCCTCTCGGACCTTGCGGAAGTGCGTAAAGGGGGCCTTACGTTTGCGGTGGAAACGCCGGAAGCCCGCTGGCAGGCGGGCATAAACAAGGAGGTTTCTAAAGAGGCGGTGCGGGACATCCTCATAGCCGCCAAAAAGCACGGGTGGCGGAGCGCGAAATTTTATTTCATGCTGGGCCTGCCGCCGGCGCTTTCTGAAGAAGCCGGCGCCGGAGGCGAAGGGGAGCGCATTATCGCGTTTGTCCGGGATCTGGGGCGGGAAACAGCCATGAACTTTCATATTAACCTAGGCGTCTTCGTGCCAAAGCCCCACACGCCCTTTCAATGGGCGGCGCAGCTTGACGAGGAGGCCGCCCGGGAAAAATTGCTGGCGGTCCGGGCAAAGCTCAAGCCCCTGGGCCACAAGGTGAGTATCCAAGACCCGTTTATGGCAACCCTGGAAGGCATCATAAGCCGGGGGGATGAAGCGGTTGGGGGGCTTATTCTCGACGCATTCCGCAAGGGGTGCCGGCTCGACGCCTGGGACGAGCGGATACGCAAAGATATATGGCGGGACCTTATAGCCCGCACGCCGGCAGTAAAGGCGCTGCTGGCAGGATCTTCCCTTGGAAACCCCCTGTGCTGGGACGCCCTTGAGTCAGGAACATCCGCGGCGTATCTACGGGAGGAAGCGGACAAGAGCCTGCGCCATGAAACAACCGGCCCCTGCGATGACCCCTGCCCAAATCCCTGCGGCGCCTGCGGCGCCGCAGGCGGCGCCTCCCGCGGCGGAACAGGAGCCGCCGCCCCTCTTCCCCTTTCCCTTCCCCGTCCCGCGCCGGCGGCGGCGGCGCTGCCTGAAAAGGGAACGTATCGTATTGTGTACTCGTTTGCGAAAACCGGCTCCGCCGTGTTCCACGGCCACTTGGCGGCGCTTGAGGTCTTTATCATGGCCTTCCGCCGCGCCGGTATTCAAGCCGCGTACTCCCAGGGCTTTAACCCGCTCCCGCGCCTTGAAATCCCCTCGCCCCTGGCCCTGGGGGTTGTCGGCGAAGGGGAGATCGCCGGCATTGACACCGCAGGCTTTGTGGATGCGCCGGACTTTATCCGACGGGTCAATCCGGCGCTCCCTGAGGGCTTCAAGGTCATACAGGCGGTGAACCTCTTTATTCCAGAAGGGGAGAAAAAGCGCTCCCTCTCGTCCCTCCTCTGGGGCGGGCTCTACGACAAGAACGTACCGGCTTCGCAGGAGAAAGCCTACCGCCTGGCCTATTCGTCCCCCGGGTTTCTGGTCCGCCGGTCAGTGCTGGCCTGTAATCTCGAAGACCCCGGCGAGCCTGATACCTATTTCAACGTGGTCCGCAGGTTGTATCCGTACGCGGCGCCGCCGCCCCCCTGTCAAGGCCAAGCCGCTCTATGAGCGCGTCAAGCGCCGGGCGCAGATCTTCGGCGCCGCTGCCGCGCGCTCTCAGGCCCTGCCGCGCCGCCTTCAGCGTCTCAAGAGCCTCCCCCAAATCAGGGCGCCAGAGGCGGTCAAGGCACTGGCGGAGCCGCCCTGCCAGCGCGGGGCATCCGCCGGCAGTGGAAATGCCCGCAACCACGTCCCCCCGCCGGACAAGGGCGGGAAAGAAGAACGTGCAAAGCCCGGGGTCGTCAGCCACGTTGACCGGTATCCCCCGGGCCGCCGCATCCTGTGCAAGTTTCTGATTAAGCCGCCGCTGGTTTGTGGCCGCCACGGCCAGCGCCGCGCCTGCGAGCGCCGAGGGATCGCCGTAGTCCCGCGCCTCAAGGTGCGCCGGCGGGCAGAGGGACCGCCCCTCTTCTGACGGGCTTGGGTCGAACACCGTAACCAGCGCCCCAAAATCCAGCAGCGCCCGTATCTTGCGGGACCCTACGGCGCCTGCGCCGGCCACGATGCAGCGCCGGCCTTTGAGGTTGATGAAAAGGGGGAAGTGCGCCATTAGGACGGGCCCTGCTTAAACACTGAAACCCTCCGCCTCGATACGGGCAAGGGTCTCCCGCAGGTCTCCTTCAAGGGGGCGGTCTTCCCCTAAGGGCGTGAAATACTCAAGGACCTCGCCCATGGTTTGGGCTGCCGGCGGCGGGACCGTTATCCCGCCCCCCCGCAGGCGGAGCGCCTGGGACGCGGCAAGCAGCCCTGCCGCAAGGGTCTGGCTGGTAAGGCCCAGCACCCGCCGGCAGTCCCGGGCCGCGATGGTTCCCATGCTCACCTTGTCTTGGTTATGGCATTCAGTGGAGCGGGAGAACACGCTGGCAGGCATGGTATTTTTAAGCGCTTCAGCGGCCCAGGCCGACGCGCCTATCTGGACGGCCTTGAAGCCGTGGTGCAGCCCTGCTTCGGCGCCGGCCAGGTTTGCCGGAAGCCCGCGGTTAAACTTAGGGTCAACCACCAGGGCGATCTGCCGGTCTATGAGGTCCGCTATATTTGCGGCGATGACTTTAAGCGTGTCCATAGCAAGGGCGATATGCCCGCCGTAGAAATGCCCTCCGTGGTAGACCCCGCCTGTTTCAACGTCAATAAGGGGGTTATCGTTGGCGCTGTTCATTTCGGTTTCGATAAACCCCCGCAGCGTATCGGCCATATCATAAAAAAGCCCTATCACATGGGGCGCGCATCTGAGGGAGTAGGGGTCTTGTATCTTCCCCTGCCCCCCTGCTGGGGCGTGTTCTCCGCCCAGGGCCGCGAAGATGCGCGAAGCCGCATGGCCTTGTCCGGCGTGGGGCTTTGCCGCAAAGAGGCGGGGCAGGAAGTGGCAGGCGTTTCCCTTGAGGGCGAGGATGTTAAGCGCGGTAATCCGGCACGACAGGTCCGCAAGGAAGCGGGCGCGGGAGAAGGCAAGGGCGGCGAGGGCGTTCATGACGGCGGTGCCGTTCATAACGGCGATGGCTTCTTTGGGCCTGAACCGGTAAGGGGCGCGTTTGAGGGAGGCGAGGGCTTGGGCTGCCGGCATGGTTTCGCCTTGATAGCGCACGTCCCGCTCCCCTGCAAGGGCGCCGGCCAGATACGAAAGGGGCGTCAGGTCTCCTGAGGCGCCGACCGAGCCTTCTTCGGGCATACGCGGGAGGATGTCATGTTCGATAAAAAAGGCGATGGCCTGTAGGAGGTCTATACTGACGGCGGAGAAGCCTTGGGCAAGGGTATTAAGCCGGACGATCATAACCGCTCGTACGGCGGCGTCGTCCAGGTACGCCCCGAGCCCGCATCCGTGGTAGCGGGTGAGGTTGAGGGGCAGGTCTTTGAGGCGGCCTTTCCCGATCGTTTCGGTACAGGAGTCGCCGTAGCCGGTCGTTACGCCGTACACCGGAACGCCGGCGGCGATAATCCGGTCAAGGAGCGCGGCGCCGGCGTTGATATGTTCTTCAAAGTCTTTTGCGGTAGAGAGCGCGGCGCCGCGCCCGGGTTCTTTCGCGGCGGCGGCCAGCGCCCTGATGGTGAGCCGGTCTTTTCCAATGGTTATCATAAAGGCACATCATACGTCCGGCCAGCCTTCAGGTCAACCCCCCAGCCTCCGGCTGTTTTAAGTGCTTCTCGCGGTGAGAGGGTTCGCCCCCTGCGGGGGATTCAGGCGCTTCTTGCAGCGATAGGGTTTGCAATTTTAGTCACAACCCAGAAGCGGCGCCTCAGCGGAATTCGATGACGCACGGGCGCGAGGCAGGAAGCCTTGAGCGGGGGTTTGGGGGCAGCCGAAGGCTGTTCCCTTACGCGGAGTTCGTAAAAGAATACGCGAAACATGAAGCGCTGATAAAAAAGCCCCCCAAGTTCATGAGGGATGAGTCAAAACTCATGAGGGACGGCGCAAAACTCATGAGGGATGAGTCAGAAATGTATAACCCTGAAGCAGAAATGTATAACCCTGAAGCAGATTTGTCTAAACCTGAGCCAGATTTGTCTAAACCTGAGCCAGATTTGTCTAAACCTGAGTCAGATTTGTCTAAACCTGAGTCAGATTTGTCTAAACCTGAGTCAGATTTGTCTAAACCTGAGTCAGAAATGATTGTATTTGAGTCAGAAATGATTGTATTTGAGTCAGAAATGACTGTACCTGAGTCAGAAATGATTGTATTTGAGTCAGAAATGATTGTATTTGAGTCAGAAATGATTGTATTTGAGTCAGAAATGA
>JAITHF010000274.1 GCA_031280115.1 Spirochaetaceae bacterium
CGCCAAGGTTTCGATACATCTACAGGGAAGCCCGGCGGGGGTTCGGGAAGGGGGCGCCTTGGAAGTGCCTATCCATGCCGTAGAAGTGGAGTGCCTGCCTCAAAATCTTCCTGAGCGTATCATGGTTGATGTTGCGAGCCTTGGGGTAAACCAAGCTATTCATGTGAAAGACCTGAGCCTTGGCAGCGGAGTACGCGCCATTACCGGCGGGGATCAGGTGGTGGCAGTGGTCAAATTCGCCAAAGCAGCGGCGCCGGCAGCAGAAGAGGCCGCGCCCCCGCAGGCCGAAGCCAAAGGGTAAGGTTCATGGTTTTGGTTTTCGGGAAACCCTGTGTTTCACGCGATGGGACTATCCGATCCTGAAACAGGAATCCCCCCCCCTTCTTTCGAGACCTTTGAGTCAATCTCAGCCTCAAATATGGGAACCTGGGACCCGGGAACCGTGTTTCTCGCGGCTGTTTCAGGGGGGCCTGATTCAATGGTAATGCTGGCCGCGCTGTATCGGCACTATAAGGTGCGTTGCCTGCATGTGGATCACGGCATACGGCCAGAAAGCAGCGGCGACGCCCAAAGGGTGCAAGCCTTTTGTAAAGACCTGGGCGTTCCCTGCCGCGTGGTTTCTATACCGCAGGGTAAAATCGCCGAAACTGCCAAGCGCCGGGGCCTGGGGATAGAGGGGGCTGCCCGCGTATTCCGCCATAGTATATGGCAGCAGGAAGTCCGCCGCCTGGGGGCTGCCCGTATTCTGGTGGGGCATACCCAAGACGACCTGTTGGAAACCGCGCTGATGCGGTTTTTGCGGGGATCCGGCCCGGCGGGCCTTGCGGCAATGCCCCGTGAAAACAGGCGTATCATCCGCCCCCTTATCACCCTAAGCCGGCGGGACGTGCTTGCGTATGCCCAAACCAAAAATATCCCCTTTATAATAGACGCCACCAATGCGGATATTCGGTATTTGCGTAACCGGATCCGCCATAAACTTGTTCCTTGTTTAGACGAGCATTTTCCGTATTGGAGGAAAGCCGTGGGCTCATTAGCGGAAATCCAACGGCTTGCCGCGGACTTTCTTGAGAAAGAAGCTCGCAAACAGGTGGCATGGGAAGCAGACCCTCAAGAAAACGCCCTGTATACGCCGGAAGCGTGGTTTTTCGCCCAACATCCGCTTATTCGGGAGGAAGCGGTGTTTCAGGCAGTGGATAGGCTCTCGGCAGCAGGGAAAAAGCGCGGCGCAGGGTTTGAGCCAGACCGGATAAACCCCAAGGACGATGCGCCGCCGCGCCGTCAGTCAATCCGGCTTTTCACCGGAAAGCCGGAGCGCACGTCCCTTGACCTTGGGGCCGCACGGATTGAAAGGCAGCGCGGGAATGTGGCGGTTCGTGCGGGAAGCGCCCTGCGCCGGAACGCCTTTGGAAAGGGGTTCGCGCTCTTGATAAAAGAGGCGGGAGTGTATACTCTAAAAGGATTAAAGATTGTGTGCCGCTCTCCGGCAGCCAGCGGCCATGAGGCGGGTTTGCCGGCAGGTATACTGGCGGACATACAGGATACCAAGGAGGCGGGTTTTTTTGCCTGCCTTCCTGTGGTGTTCAGGCATGGGTACGCCAAAGGAAGGGACAGGATTATCGTGGAAGACCCGATGGGCCAGGCCGCCTGTATCTTTTCAGACAAAGAGAAGGATATGATGATGGTACTGGGTAAGGTGTGTAAAAAAGAAATGGATAAAATGAATAAAAAAGAAAAAGGTATCGGAGAAAACCCGGTCCTTTCGTTTATTATAGTTTCCGGGGGTATTGATGCTTAATGACCAGAATGACAAGACGCCGCGGCCAAGTCCGCGGGTCGGACGGCCAAATCCGTTTGCCTTGATTTTTTTTCTTCTCATGGCAGGTCTTTTTGTCGCGTACTTCTTCAGAGGAGACGCCCGTTCCATGCAAGAAATTCCGTATTCTACTTTTACCAATCATCTTGAGCGCAATGATATTACTGCCGTTAAAATCCTTGACAATAGTATTATAGAAGGGACGCTCCGAGGCGGCGCCGGAGATCCGGTGCATTTTAAGACCCTTATTCCCTATCAGGACCCTAATCTGCTTCCGTTACTACGGGAAAAAAGCATCAATGTTTCCGGCGCGATTTCCGGCCTTAGCCCTCTGCGGATTTTCATTGAATTCCTTCCATGGATCATAGGGTTCGGTTTTATATGGTTTATGTTTAGAAATATGCAGGGCACCGGAAATAAAGCCTTCCAGTTCGGCAAGAGCCGGGCAAAACGGTATCAAGACGAGGGGAAAAAAATCAGCTTCGCCGACGTAGCCGGTCAAAAAGACGCTAAATACGAGCTTGAAGAGGTGGTCTCTTTCCTTAAAAACCCGCAGAAGTTTACCAAAATGGGTGCGAGAATTCCCAAAGGCGTGCTCTTGGTTGGTATGCCCGGAACCGGCAAGACCCTCATGGCCAAGGCTGTGGCCGGAGAAGCAGGAGTCGCCTACTTCCATATGTCCGGCTCCGATTTTGTTGAGATGTTTGTGGGCGTCGGGGCGAGCCGCGTGCGGGACCTCTTTGATCAAGGCCGCCGGAACGCGCCGTGCATTATCTTCATTGATGAGCTGGACGCGGTGGGCAGAACCAGAGGCGCCGGTTACGGCGGGGGCCATGACGAGCGGGAACAAACCTTAAACCAGCTTCTGGTTGAGATGGACGGCTTTGATTCCAAAGACGGGGTAATTATCCTCGCCGCCACCAACCGGCCAGACGTGCTTGATCCGGCGCTGCTCCGCCCCGGACGGTTTGACCGCCAGGTAGTGGTAGCCATGCCGGACATAAAAGAGCGGGAGGCGATTCTCCAAATCCACGCTGCCAAAATACCGCTTGCTTCGGATATTGATCTAGTGAGAATCGCCCGGGCAACCCCGGGGATGAGCGGCGCGGATATTGCGAATCTTGTCAATGAAGCGGCGCTTTTCGCGGCGCGGAAGGATAAAGCCACGGTTGAGATGCCTGATTTCGAGGAAGCGCGGGACAAAATCATCATGGGCGTGGCAAGAAAAACATTGGTGGTTTCTGATAAAGAGCGGCGCATGACCGCCATCCATGAGGCGGGACACGCGCTCCTCCACTACTACCTCAAAAATGCAGACCCGCTGCACAAAGTTACGATAGTCCCCCACGGGCGGGCTTTGGGTATGGCTATGTCCCTGCCGGAAGAGGATAGTTACAGCCGGACCAAAGGCTGGATTGAGGATCGGATTGTCATCTGTTACGGCGGCTGGACCGCGGAGAAACTGTGCTATAACGAGACCACCACCGGAACAAAGCAGGACATCCAACAGGCCACTGAATTGGCCCGGCACATGGTTTGCGAAGGGGGTATGGCAGACGAAATGGGGCCCATAGCCTACGGTCAGGAAGACGAGCCTATTTTTCTGGGCAAAGAGATAGCACGGCACAAAGATTATTCCGAAGACACGGCCCAGCGCATTGATCATGCAGTCAAAAAAATACTCGGCGCCGCCAAGGATCAGGCGGGGCACATTCTTACAACCCGTAAAGAGGAGCTTGAAAAGCTTGCCGACGCCCTTATATCAAGAGAAACCCTCGTCGATGACGAAGTGCGGGAAATTCTTGGCCTGCCTCCGCGGGAAAACTCCCATTCCCTGATTGCTCCAGCCGCCGGCGCTGGCCTTAAAACATGAGGTGATTATATGATCCGGTTCTTATTGGTTGTGTGGTTCGTGATTGTTTCCAGCCTTCAAGGCCAAATACTAAACAGCCAGACCTTCGGGGATACGGCAATGGCGGAAAAATATACCGCCTGGGCCGAGGCCGCTATCGCAGAGAACCGCTGGGGCCAGGCGCTTGCCGGCTTGGAGCGGGGCGCGGATTTTTCCGCCGGTTCCTCTGATCTTGCGTACCTTCTCGCAGTAACCCGTTCCCATGAAAACCTGCCAAAAGGCGCG
>JAITHF010000291.1 GCA_031280115.1 Spirochaetaceae bacterium
GAACGCCCGTTTCTTTGAGCGGTCCGGCGCCGCGCTGGTTCTTGCCGGCGCCGAAGCGGATGCAGAACACCTTGTCCGCGCCGTGGCGTCTCTGGCCGAAAACGCTGAACATCGGGAACAACTTGCCGCCGCGTCGGAGCGGCTTGGCGCGAAGGACGGGGCGGAACTCATCGCCCGCGCCATCACCGGCTCGATTGGCACGCATACTGCCAAAACGGCGCCGTAAGGGAGCGGAAACATGACCGTGAGCGCTATTGATATTATCTTTCTTATTCTTATACTGCTTTCGATGGTTCGTTGCGCCCTTCGCGGGTTTATAAAGGAGTTCCTGTCCATGACCTCCCTCATCTGCGGGGTCCTGGCCGCGATTTTCTTCTATAAGAAAGGCGCGGCTTTTTTGCGGGAGAGATTTTTCGCGAACATTCGGATTATTCCCGAAGTGCTTGCGTTTTCCCTCCTCTTCTTTGCCGCCTTTCTGGCAGTGAAAATCGTGGAACTTATGCTGAAGGATGTGGTGGACATGATTGATCTCGGCGGCGTTGACCGGTTTATAGGTATACTCTTGGGCTTCCTTGAGGGGCTGGTGGTCGTGCTGGCGGCGCTGTTTGTGATAACCGTCCAGCCAGTGTTTGAACTTGAGCCTGTTCTGCGGGAAAGCGTGTTCGCCCAGCTTCTCGTGCCGCTTATTCAAACCCAGATTCCCGCAGGCTTTCCGGCCTCCGGAACATAGCCCCGTGTTCTCCCATATTCTTGATCAGCCCGCCGCTGCCGCTCTTGCAGGCGACAAGGCCCGCGGGACTCTGGCGCCTTCCATGCTGTTCTCAGGCCCCCCCGGGTCCGGCAAGGGAACTGCCGGCCTCGCCTTCGCCCGTCTGCTCTCCTGCAAAAACCCGCAAGCCCCGCCGGAGTGCGCCTGTGAATCCTGCGTCCGGCACCTGATCCTCACCCATCCTGATATGCTCTGCCTCGGCTCCCGGGCCTTTTCCACCGAGATAAGCGCTGGTAACGCGGCGCTGCGCCGGGAACCCGGGGAACGGGCAAGCCGGCTGTGCCTGGTCCGGGGGGTACGCAAACTGCTCGCCCGTTTCTCGCCAGTTCTCTGGGAAGACGAGCCGAAGTTCGGCAAAATCGCCGGTTCTGCGGCTGCGCTGGAAGAAGCGCTTGACGAGCTGTGGACAACCGAATCCGCCGGGCATGAAGCGCTGGTGAAACAGGGGGACTCAATCGTGAAAGCCGCGTTGAAACTTGAAGCCGAAGGCATGAGCGACCTTATCCCCATAGGGCAGATACGCCGGGCCGCAGGGTGGAGCCGCCTTGCGCCTCTGGGGAAATGGAAGTTTTTACTTATCGAGAACGCTGACCGTATGCAGGATCAGGCCCGTAACAGCCTCCTTAAAATTCTTGAGGAGCCGCCGGACCGGCTCTTTATCATCTTGACCGCCTGCCGGGAGAAGGCGCTCCTCCCGACGATAACTTCACGGGTCCGGCCCTACCGGTTTATCCGGCGCACAGGGGAAACCGAAGCGCAGGTGATACGCGCGGCCTTCAGGGACTCCCCTGCCGGCGGCATGGGAATCGGGGCGTACCTTGATTCTTTCCTGCCTGTGTCCGAAAACACCCTCCGGGCGCTGGCGGCCCTGCTCCTTGTGTATATCGTCCACCGGATTGACTCGGAGGAGTTCCGGGGGCTTGAAGATGCCGCTGCTGCCGTTGCCGCGTCAGCAGGCATAGAAAGCCGCGGCATGAGGCTCCAAACCGTGATTTCCACGATTACCGCCAAAGCGGAAAAGTTTGAAGTCCGGGGGCTTTTCCCGCGGTTTCTTGCGCTGTTCCTGGGCATTGTTTCGGAAAACCGCGCTTCCTCCGGGGCAAAAGGGCCGGCGGCGGTGTTGTGGCACAAGCGCGTGGATGAGGCGGCGCGCGCGGCAGGCATCTACAACCAGAGCCCGGCTCTGGCGCTGGAACGGCTTGCGGTGGAACTGCGGCGGGATGCGGCGGATACCTAAAAACAGGCCGTACAGGAATTGCCTTTTATAAAAGAATAGTCTATAGTTATTTATATTTTTTAAAAGTTATGCGTATTTCTTAATTTTTTAAAAGGAATGTATTACCGATGGCAGTAAATGATGATTTAATCGTATGGGAAGATCGTTATTCCGTAGGGGTCCCGTTTATCGACGACCAGCACAAACATCTTGTCCAAATGACCAACGAACTGTACCTCGCGTGCTTTCAAGACAGCGTGGTGGCGAAACAGTATTTTATGCGGGTAATCCACAACGCGCTGGATTACATCAAGATACACTTTTCCACCGAAGAACAGCTTATGGCGAAAATTGTCTATCCTGATCTTCCGTCCCACAAGAAAGACCACGAAGATTTTGTACATCAAATCCTGATGAACGCCAAGGAATTCGAGGACGGTTCGTACAAGGCGCCGGCGGTGCTGGCGAAATATCTCAAAGACTGGATCGTTACCCACATCGCCATAACCGACAAGAAATACTATTACTACATACGCTCCCTTAAAACGCGCTCCAGCGCCGGCGGGTAATCCCATGCGCCCCCCTTGCCCGTATGGGGGCGCTTGAACGGCCCGCGGCGCGGGTTACAGGCGATAAAACGTGAAAAACAAGTTCCGCACGTTCTCTGCCGCTTCCGAGCCTTTCCCCTCTCCGGATGCTTTGGGGGCAGGCTTATTCATGCGCTCCTGCACCTCCTCCACCCACGACGGCGGCATCTGATAGGTCTCGGCGGTCTTTCGCACCCGCTCCATGAGGTACGCCTTCCAGCTGTTAAGCCGCTCTTCCTGAGAGGTATGCTGTTCCATTTCTTTTTCCAGTAAAAGCTCCTTGTCAAAGGCGCCGAGGTCCGCATTAAACGGTATCCCCCGGTACTCGCAGTAAATCTGCCAGAACCGCCGGTCATCATCCCAGTAAATCGTGTAGCCGTTAAAGGGGGAGGGCTCCGAAGGCGGCTCTTCCTCGCAAAGCTCGTCCGGCTCAATGGCCAAAAATGCCTCCGTAAGCCCGTCGGCAAACTCTTTGGGGATATTCCACCGCTCGCGGTTCTTTTCGACTTGGGCAACAAAGTTCTTCGACCAGGCTTTAAATTCGTTAGGGTTTTCAGGAATAGAGTCTCGATGTCCCATTGTAATCCTCCGCGGCCATACTAGCATAGGCCGCCTGTTTAAGCTATAGTAGGTTCTATGGATATGATATATCTTTTTACCACCGATGTCTGCTGCTACCGGTACGGCCATGACCTTCGCGCCAGAACCCAGTTTCTAAGCGACCGGCGCCTTGATTATCGGGAACGGTGGACTGACGAGGAAAAAGCGCGTTTTGACGCGGAAGCCGCGGCATACGGGGAACAGGTGGACTGGTTCCACAAGGTTTTCAACGAGTGCCGGGACCGGGAGCCGGATAAAACGCTGGTGGAAATGGATTACACTATGTCAATAGACGCGGTGCTGAGCGAGCGTATACGCGGGTATTATCCTGCTGACATAGAGGGGAACCCTATTCTTGAAAAAAAGATACAGCCCGAGACCAGGGCGCTGGTTCTCTCATTCTTTCACAGCGACAAAGAAACCGCAGAGAGGTATTTCGACGCATCCACGCCGGAAGAACGGCTTGCGCGGAAAGCGGACTGGCTTACCTGTTTTCTGCGCGTTGATTACCTTAAAACCGTTGAAATCCCCTATGACTTTACCCTTACCGAAGAATACCTGCGGGATCTTTTCAAATCGAACTTCTAGCCCCCTGCGGGGGATTCAGGTGCTTCCTGCGGTGAGCGGGTTTGTGGGTTTAGTCACAACCCTGAAGCGGCGCCTCAGCGGAATTCGAGAGCGCACTGGCTCAAAGCACGTCGCCTTTATGGGGGGTTTGGGGGCAGCCTCCGGCTGTTCCAGCAGTCGTAGTTTGCACTATGAGTCGCAAAATAGGAAGCGCTGATAAAAAAAGCCCCCATAATGCCTTAATAGAGGCGCGAAAGCGCCGATAATTTTTTAATATACCAAAAAAGCCCGGCAGGAAAACCGGTTTTTTTGCGAACAAAATAAGTTTTCTTGCCGGCAAAATAAGTTTGTTTGCCAGCAACCAAACGCCGGATGCTAGCAAAATAAGTTTGTTTGCCGGCAGCCAAAACCATCCTGCTCCCAGATAACTCAGTGTTTTATAACGGATTATCGGCGCTTCGCGCCTCTTTGAAGAGAATTTGGGGGGCTTTTTTACCGGCGCTTCATGGTTTGCGTATTCTTTTGCGAACTTCCCGTAAGGGAACAGCCCTCGGCTGCCCCCCAAGCCCCCCATAAAGGCTATCTGCGTTGCGCCCGTGCGTTATTGAATTCCGCTGAGGCGCATCCTTCGGGGCTGGGCCTCAAACCGCGAACCTGCCCGCCTTGGTTTAAAGAGATGAGTTCAGCGGCGAGGTAGAACGAACCGGTTCCTAAGAGGGGGGCGCCCTTTTCCCTGCCCAGCGCAATGCCCCGCTCAAAGGCGTCCCCAGTCTGTTCCAGGTACGTTATGGCCGGCGCTTTGGCAGCGGCCCCTGCTTCTTGGGCAAAAAGCGCGTACACCGTTTGGGGAAAACTGATCTTGAAGGTTCCCGGAGTAGTAATGATGATATGGCTGAAATGGGGAAGGAGAAGCCGCGCCATCGCAAGGGCGTCTTTGCCCGCGGCGCACCCGAAAAGGAGGATGCCCTCGTTCCCGTAGAGGCTGGCAAAGGTCTTCACGCAGGCTTCCACGCTGTGCGGCGTATGGGCGCCGTCCACAATCAAGACCGGATCCTCCCGAATACGCTCGAAACGGGCCGGCAGGGTAAAGTCCCGCAGGCCCCGGACAACCGCTTCTTCCCGCAGGTCTGGGAACGCGGTTTTCGCCGCCGCCGCCGCCAGCGCCGCGTTCTGCGCCTGTATCTCGCCGGCTATGGGCAGGAAAATCTGGAGCGGGCCGGAAAACAGGCCGGTTTTCGGCACGAATGTAAAGGATGTACCCTCTTTTGCGATGCTAACATGGCGGATGTCCGCCAGATCCGGCAGGTAATACAGGGGGGAGCGCTCCTCTTCGGCTTTGGCGGCAAACACGGGCAGCGCCGCCGGATCCTGCTCCGCCAGAACCACGGGCCTGCCGGCTTTTATAATACCCGCTTTTTCTTTGGCAATGGCGCTGATCGTGGTTCCCAGAAACTCGGTATGCTCAAGCTCGATAAGGGTTATCACCGACAAAAGGGGGTCAACGATATTGGTGGCGTCAAGGCGCCCGCCCAGACCGGTTTCCACGGCCATAACATTACAGCCGGCGCCCCGGGCGCACAGGAAAAAGTAGAGCGTCAGGAGTTCAAAGAAAGACGCTTCTGTATTGTCCGGCGACGGGTCAGGGAAAAGCAGGGCGCCCCGGGCGCGCAGGGTCTTTTCCGCTTCGATAAGCGCGTTCCCCGCGCCGGCATAGACCGGTTCGGGAAAGAAGCTGTTGTCCAGCGTGATACGCTCACGGTATTCGATGACGTGCGGGGAGGTATACCGGGCGGGGCGGAGACCCTGGGCCGCGAGGATGGCGGAAACCATGCCGGTAACCGACCCTTTTCCCTTGGAGCCGGCAACATGGATGACCGGCGCGGCGCGCTCCGGATTACCTGCAAGGCGGGCAAGGGCTTCCATGCGGTCCAGGCGCAGACTGGTGGTAAACTGCCCCGTTTCAAGATTGATGAATTGGGAAAGCCACGTAAATACATCGCCGGATGAGGCGATGGGGTTAGCCAGCAGGTTATGTTGTTCCATAACAATTTCATTTTCGATAGTACCCTTGAAAAAGTCAAGCCGGCAAGCCGCTTTTAAATGTATAGCTAACGCCTATGCCCCGTCCGCGCGGCGTCCGGTTTAGGAACAGACTTGGTTTCTCCCTTTTTTCTTTGCCATGTAGAGGTTGTTGTCCGCAAGCGCGACAAAGGCTTCTAGGGTCATGTCCTGCGAAGGGATCAGAGACGCGACGCCTATGCTGACTGTCGCCTCAGTAGCGCTTCCCTCTGTGGTAAGGACGTTGGCTGTTTCTACGGCCATCCGAATCTTCTCGGCGATTCTCAGCGCCCCGTACTGGTCGGTGTCAGGGAGGAGCACGCCGAACTCCTCGCCCCCAAGGCGGGCGGCGAAATCAGTGGAACGCTGGATGGCGGTGGCGAAAATGGCTGCGGCAGTACGCAGCAACAGGTCTCCCTGGGGATGGCCGTAGGTGTCGTTATAGGCTTTGAAGTTGTCCATATCCAACATCATAAAGGTAATGGGCCTTTGTTCGCGTAAAGACCGGCGCCATTCTATATAGAGCCGCTCGTCAAAACAGCGGCGGTTCGGAATGTTCGTAAGGCCGTCAATCAGGCCCAGCCGCTCAATGGCGCGAATCTGATGGATAATCTGGATATGGTTCTTCACTCTGGCTTTGACAATCGTATCTTTGAAAGGCTTGCCAATATAATCCACCGCGCCAAGCACAAGCCCTTTCTCCTCGTCCGCCTCATTATTAAGGCAGGTAATGATGATGACCGGTATATTTTTGGTTTCCCCTGATTCTTTAAGGCGTTTAAGCACCTCAAACCCGTCCATTTCAGGCATAACAATATCAAGAAGGATAATGTCGGGCTTTTCCATAGCGACCCGCTTTAACCCTTCCGGGCCTGACTTGGCGATGAGGACCGTATAGTCCGGAGACAGCATGGCGCTTAATACCATGCGGTTTGCTTTTTCATCGTCGATTACCAGAATACGGTATTGTTCGTTATTTTCTATAAATGGCATGGCGCTGTACATCGTTTGGCCGGTCGCGGACAAGAAAGAAACGCGGGAAACCCAAGGCCCCCCGCGCCTTTTTCGTATCCTGCGCCCTTACCGCTGGAGCGGAAGGGTTTCTACCCATAAGCCTTCCCGTATTTCGCCGCTGATACTGGGAATATCAAGCACAAAACCCGGATGGATAAGATCGGGATTAGCAGGCTCGGATAATTTTTCTTTGTTGGCTTCATAGATAACAGTCCATTTGAAGGGGTCTCCATAAATCTGGGGCTTGGCAGCGATGTTCCACAAGCAATCCCGCAGGAGGTCCCAGCTTTGAACCAGATACTGGGCGGGCAGCGCGGGAAGTTCCTGAACAGCCGACAGAAGAGCGATAACCCGCAGGGCCGTTTCCCGGGCTTTATCCCACTCTTCGCCGGACCGGGCAATAAGCGCGTCCTCGTAGGTGTTCTGCGCCGCAGCATACACTTCGGCGTACCGCTGAAGCGCCCCCGCTGCCGCGGCCCAGTCAAGGCGTTTCTGCGCCGCAGTAATCGCGTCGTTGGCGCCTTTGATTTTCATCTGCAAGGTAACATACATATCCGACCATTGGGCGTACTTCAGCGCCTCTTCAGCGTACCTGATGGCTTCATCGTATTCGCCCTGGCCGTAACATTCCTCGGCCAGCCTTGTAAGCCTTATGCTTTCAAGCAGGTATTGGTTGTTAATAAGGGAATTCACAAAATCAGAAGGCTGAAACGTTCCCTCAACCGCCGTAAGCGCCGCTGTTCCAAAACGCAGGAGCAGCATCGCCCCTAACAACAGGTTTTTACTTTTATTATTCATCTTGTCCCTCCTCTATAATAAGACCCATGCTGGTAGCAAGTGCCGTGCTTTCGGCGGTTTTTTGTTTCGCAGCGCCGATAGCTTCTTCCGCCCGCCGGCGTTTGTCTTCCGCAGAACGGGCCGCGGCGATAAACAGGGCCGCTGACTGGCCGTACAATTCGGCTGCCTCCTTGAAGGTTCTGGCGCTAAAATCCCGCGCGGCCTGCTGATATATCCTGTCAGCGCCGTTGAACTCGTCCCGTACTGCTATATTCGCTTTTACCGCCAGGGCCGCTTCCCGCTCTCTTGACGCTTCAAGCTGCTTTTCTCTTGCAAGGGCCGTCCAGGCGCTCATAAGGGCTTCGTTATACCGCGCAAGGGCTTCATTGGCTCTGTCCCGGGAAACCTTGGGATTCCACGCCTCATACTCGGCTATGGCGGCGCTGATGCGTTCATCCCCGGCATTAAGGTTCGCCGCATCATAGGCCCCCAGGCTGTTAATGATAATCTCCTGCCGGGCTTTGGCGGCGTCGGCGCGGGGTTTAAGCGCCCGGTACATATCAACCGGCACTGCCGCCGCCTCGCTGTCGGGAATATAATCGGCAGCGGCCAGCAGCCTGCGGGTTTCGTCCGCGGACTGGTCCGCTGAACGCAAATGATCCGGCGCTATGCCGGCTATGCCCGCGTCAACCGCCGCGGCGCGTTCCCGCCTGACCGCGTCTTCCCAATCCTGTATATACCGGGGGCGGCTCTTGCGGGTAATTTCGTCGTAGGCGTCAGCCGCCGAAGCGTACATCCCTGCCGCGGCCTTGAGCTCCGCCGCGCTACCGCGCCGCGCGGTTT
>JAITHF010000061.1 GCA_031280115.1 Spirochaetaceae bacterium
CTCTCACCAGTCAGCCTGACTCTTTGCCTACACGTCGCTCTTAATAGATGACAAAGTAGAATCAGGCAGCACACGCTAGCCCCCTTCGGGGGTTTTACGCGCTTCCTGCTTTGAGACCGGGCGCTCTCAAAGCCCGCTGAGGCGCCGCTTCAGGGTTGTGACTAAAACCGCAAACCCTATCGCTGCAAGAAGCACCTGAATCCCCCGCAGGGGGTTGACGGAGAATTCTTTGCGTAGTATGGTGGATATGCTGAGACGCCCCGCTCTTATAGGAACGGCGGCGCTCATATATAAAAAAACAGAAAACAAAAACAGAACAAGGATACCCATGAAAACAAAACGCACAGGAAGTTCTTTCAACGCGCTGCGTTCCGCCCGCGCCCTTGAATCTATCTTTCTTTTTACTACCGGAAAATGTAACGCCAAATGCGCCATGTGCTTCTATGCTAACGACATGGAGCAAAAAGCCCCGGACCTCTCGTTTGAGGAGATTAAAAAACTCTCCGAGTCCGCAGGCGCGTTTAACCGGCTCTGGCTCTCAGGGGGAGAGCCCACGCTTCGGGAAGACCTGCCGGACATTATCGAGCTGTTTTATAAAAACAACCAGATTAAAGACATTAACTTCCCCTCTAACGGCATCAAAACCGAGCGTATTATCCAGTGGCTCAAACGTATCAGAACCCGGTGCCCGGACTGCAACGTGTCTATCAGCATCTCTTTTGACGGGTTCGGCGGCACCCACGATACTCAGCGGGGGGTGCCCTGCTTCTATCAGGCCGCAGAAACCCTTAAACGGCTGGACGGCGAGTTTAAGGACGACGGCAGGGTCATCAAAAACATCGCCACGGTTATTACGAAGTACAACGTAGGGGAGGCGCTTGATTTTATGGCCTGGGTCTACGGGCGTTTCAACGTTACCACCCACACCATCGAGGCGGCCCGGGGCATGACCCGTGAAGACGGGGTTAAGGTGCTTACCGAAAAATCGCTGCGGGATATACAGGATAAGGCGGCGCCCTATTACCTGCTCTACGCCAAGCGCATCGGCGAAGGCATGACCATGTTCCGCAAGAGGCTTACTGAATTTTTTTATGTCGGGCTGTACCGGGCTATGTATACGATACGGGCGGCGAATCTGGACAAGCCCGCGCCCTGGGGCATGGACTGCACTGCCGGAGAAACCACGCTGGTTATTGATTACGACGGGCGGTTCCGGGCCTGCGAACTGCGCCCCCCAATCGGCAGGGTGAAAGACTACGGGTATAACGTGAGGGAGATTATGGCAAGCGGCGCCATGAAACAGGAAATCGAAGCCATAGGCCACGGGCATAGGGCGAACTGCTGGTGCACCCACGGGTGCTGGATTATGTCTTCTATGACGTTTAACCCTGTCAAAATGATAGCCAAGCTGATTAAAAGCTACGGGGAAACCAAGCGCCTGGCCCGCCCCTTGGAAGTTACCGAGGAGCGCCTTCGCGGCATGGAGGAACAGTATCATCTGGATCGGGACAAACTTGCGGCAATCGGTATCGTATGAACATACTTCTAGTCTGCCGGGGTTCTCAGGGAGACATTTACCCGTATCTGGCAGTAGCGGCGGAACTCGTAAACCGGGGCCATGCGGTTCTTTTGAGCCTGCCCCGGGTATTTGAGAAAGACGCCAAGAGTTTCGGCCTTACCTACACGCTGCAAGCCGCAGACGATATAGTAGGCATGGTGGGGTCTGCGAACAATACCAAAGACCTCCTTGCCTGGACCAAGCGGGTTATTCACGACCAGTTCGAGGAACTTATCCCGCTGGTGCGGCGCCATGATGTGCTTGTTGCCTCTAACACCGAATTTTCCGCCCCCACTATCGCCGAATACTGTCGGAAACCCTTTGTCCGCACGGCCTACGCCCCGCTTCTTCCAAGCCGCGCCCTTCCGCCGCCGGTTATGCCCTGGCCCAAGCCGAACCGCCTTATTACCCCGGGCCTCCAGTGGAAGATGCTCAATATGGTGCTTAACCTCATGGTGCGAAAGGTGCTTAACACCCACCGGAAAGCTCTGGGCATGGCGCCTATTGCGGATCAGGGGGAACACGCGCCGCGCCACGGGAACAACTTTCTTATGTACAGCCGGTTTTTAGGGGAGGTTGACCCCCAGTGGCCCTATATCTGGAACATCGGGGGGTATTGTTTTAACGACCGTATCCCGTACAATGAGGAGGCGTACCGGAAACTGGCGGATTTCATGCGGAAAGACCGCCGGCCGTCGCTCTTTTTTACCTTGGGAAGCTGTGTTTCCAAGAAAGGGGACCGGTTTTGTTCATGGCTCCTTGATCTCTGTGAGGAGCGGGATTATAAACTTGTGGTAGGCGCGGGCTGGTGGAAACTGGGGGAGCGGCTGCACGATAAAGAGCGCCTGTTTCTGCTTAATACGGTGATCCCCCACCACCTGATCTTTCCGTTCTGCGACGCGGTTATCCATCATGGCGGGAGCGGCACCGCCCACAGCGCGGCCCGGGCAGGAAAGCCTCAAATGGCGGTTCCCCTGATTTTAGACCAGCATTACTGGGGGTATCGGGCGGCATCCTTGGGATTGGGGCCTGGGTACATAAACATTGGGCGGATTTCCCGGGAGGAAACAGCCCTGAAGGTGTCGGACCTTTTGACTAATCCGCTCTACCGGCAGAACGCCGGGAACCTTGCCGCGCAGATTCAAAGCGAGCAGGGTATTCAAAACCTCTGCGCGTACCTTGCATCCTCCTGCGCTGAGCCGCCCCCTGTGCAGCCGGAGGCTGTTTCTGTGACTCAAAGTACGGCAGGCCGGGTGTGAGGTGCAGGGCTTTCTTGGAGCGGCGCCTCAGCGGAATTCGCAGGCGAAAGGGCGCGGCGCAGGAAGCCTTTAGGGGTGGGTTGGAGGCAGCCGGAGGCTGTTTCAGCAGTCGTCGTTTGCGCTATGAGCCGCGAAACAAGAAGCGCCGGTAAAAAAGCCCCCAAATTCTTCCCAAAGAGGCGCGGAAGCGCCGATAATCCGTTATATAATAATGAGAGTTATATGGGGACAGGATGGTTTTCCTGCCGCGCTCTGTTGGTATATAAAAAATTATCGGCGCTTCCGCGCCTTCTTTTGCGAACTTCCCGTAAGGGAACAGCCGGAGGCTGCCTGCGTTGCGCCCGTGCGCCATCGAAGCGCGGTGAGGCGCCGCTTCAGGGTTGTGACTAAACCCACAAACCCTCCCGCCGCAGGAAGCACCTGAAACAGCCTCCGGCTGTTAGAATTTAAGCCAGAATACAAAATAGCGCAGGTAATGGATTATGACAAAGACCATAAACGCAAGGGCTATCCAGAAACTTGCATACATCACAGGCGCGAAAAAGCCGTATCCCTGCGCCGTGAGAAACCCGTTCCCCGCCCTGAACGCAAGGGCGCTTATCACAAAGGGAAACGTAAACGCCGCGTAGGTGGGGTAAAACTTTATCCTTAAAAGAGGTATCATCATTACCAGCACGTAAAGATAGCTGGCGAGCCCGATGCCCAGCATAAGGTATATCAGCAGCGGGTTGCGCTGTTCCGGCGCAAACGATTGAAAGTACCCGACAATACACAGGCTCATAGGGGCTGTAAATATGGCGATAGTCGGGCGGGCGGGCTCAGGGAACAGCTTCACTTTCACCATCCGCCATACCACCAGAACCAGCGCGATGAAGTAAAGGGCAAAACCGATATAAAATATGATCTGCCCTAACAGGCGGGCGTTCATTGCAGGGGCGCTTACGCTGGCGGCAACGATGCCCACAAACGTAATAAACCAGCTTGGAAACACCGCCCCCAGCTTAAAGCCGAGGATAAACCGCTTCACAAAGAGGAGCATAATCCCGATATGCAGGGCAAGCGCCGCGTACCACAAAACCGGCGCAATGCCGCTGTGTATATAATCTTTTACATACACGCTGAGCAGCATGAGCGCCATGGTTGACGTCGGGAGGACGCTGAGGGGGATAGGGGTTTTCAACTCCGCGCCGGCATGGGGAAAATGCAGCAGCACTTTGAGCAGGAACGCCAGCAATACCAGGGCGGACAAAATGCCGCAGGCCATACGCAGTGCGGGCTGGCTGTTTTGGGCCATGAGGTTCCCCAGGGCCGCAAGCCCCAGGGACACGCCGCACAGGGCCATGGGGATGCTTTTTACGAATTTCATCATAGGCCGCATTTCCTCTTGCACCGCTTACACGAGCGCCAGTTTCCATTCACGGGCAATAATCTCGGCTGTTTTCGCGGCCATTTCTCCGGTAAACGCCACACACTGGGCCTTGTGCTCCCCGCTTGCCATATCCATATCTTTGGTGTGGACATGGCAGCATAAGACGCCTTTATGCTGTTTCCGAAAGGCTTCCTGCAATTCAAAGGCAAGTTCCATAGTTTTGGCGCTCTTCGGGTCAGTGGGGGTTGTGGGGGTGGTTCTGCCAAAGAAATACCCAAGGCAGACCACGGCGCCTGAAACCGCGCCGCACATACATTTTGCCCGCCCCACGCCGATAGGAAAGCCTGAACCGGCTGATATAAGCGCCTCCGGCATAGCCGGGTCGATGTTTTTCCTGACCGAAGAGATAATCGCTTCAGAGCAGTAAAAGCCGCCGATTCTAAACACTTCTTCCGCGTCGTGTTTTACCTGGGCAATGCTGATTTCTTTTTTCATGTATGCCGCCCCGCTTTTTTTTCTGTTCCCATGAACAGTGCTGTACTCCAGCCTGCCATGCCGAGGGCGCGTTTTGTTTGAGGTATGCCCATAAAAGCCTCCTTAGGGGTTAGGAACACGTACATCATGCGTTTCGTTTCCTCACCGCTTTTCTTTTCATCTTTGTCCTCCACGGGAGTTGTGTTCCTCCCCCTCGTTGTGCGCGAACCTCCGGGCCGCCGGAAGGGTGATGCTGGCAGGGCGGGCCGGTTTCGGTATAAGGGTGAGTATACCACCGGTTCTTAAATAACGCAACCCCCTGCGCAGCCTGCGGCTGTTTCACGTGCTTCCTGCGGCGGTAGGGTTCGCACGTTTAGTCACAACCCAGAAGCAACGCCTCAGCGGAATTCGCAGGCGAAAGGGCGCGGGGCAGGAAGCCTTTAGCGGGGGTTTGGGGGAACTGGTTCCCCCAAATTCTTCCCAAAGAGGCGCGGAAGCGCCGGTAAAAAAGCCCCGCAGGAGGTTGAAAAACCATTTTTTCAGGTCTTTTTCCCGATAGGTAAGCCGGTATTCACCGTGCCGCAGGGGGCGGTCTTTCCGCGTTAGAGGGGCGCCCCCGCACGACAAAGGGGCGCCCCCGCGCCGTGCGGAGACCGCTCCCTGCCGTGAAAGCCCCTCTCTGTTCGATTATGAGCGCTGCGCTGCGCTTGCGCTTTTATAATGCAATTTGGGGGTTTTTTTACCGGCGCTTCATGTTTTACGCCTCTTTGTGCGAACTTCCCGTAAGGGAACAGCCTCCGGCTGCCGGCGCTTCATGTTTCGCGCCTCTTTGTGCGAACTTTCCGTAAGGGAACAGCCTCCGGCTGCCCTCAAACCCCCAGCCAACGGCTGCCTGCGCCGCGCCCGTGGGTTATCAAAGCGCGGTGAGGCGCCGCTTCAAGAAAGCGCTGCACCCCACACCCGGCCTGCCATTGAAACAGCCTTCGGCTGCCTTGAGTCACAAAAACCCCCGTAGGGGGCGCGGCTGCAAGGTGGGGATGACAGGTTCGGTACGCGCAAGGGACGCGGGAAAATCCTCCGGCCCGAGCAGCGCCGTTTCCCCGTCCATTTGCGCCAGAATAGGCGCGGCGCCTTGGATAATCAGTTTATGGGCGTGAAACAAAACCGCCTCAGCCTTGCCGGCGTGGCCCCCTGAGGCAAAAAGCCCCTTTAACGCGAGCTTCCGAAACAAAGGCATCTGCTTCAAGGCGCAGACATTCCGCTCGTCCGGCAAAATCCGCTTGCCGGACCCATAACTCCGCCGCCCGCTTGGGCCCATAGCAAGCAGCAGCAGCGGCTCCTTCAGGAAGCCCGTCCGGTTTCCCTGTTCGTCAAACCCTTCCACCTGCATCTCGCCCACATGATACAGGGTATCATAAAAAAGCGCCGCCATATCAACCCATAATTTATACGAGTCCCCGGGGAAAAAGCCTTTCATCTTGTTGGTCATGTGGGTAACAAAGGCGTCAAGCCCCAGGGAAAGAATGTTGAACCCGTAAAATTCCGCGCCCCGGGCAGTGGTAAGGCGCACGGCCCGGGAAAGAGCCGCCTCACAGGGATATAGAAGCGCCTCAAGCGCCTTGTCAAGCGCCGGCGCGTCGGCGCCGTCATTGCCGGTTCCCAAGGGCAGGCGGAGCACCCCAAGGCGCTGCCGGACAGACTCAGCGGCCTTGTACACCGCGCTAAGCGCCTCCCGGCTGGTGCCGTCCCCGCCGGCGGTGATAATAAGATGAAAGGTGTCCCCTCCAAGGGCGCCCCACTCGGCGATAAGGCGGCTCACGGCTTGTTCCGCCTGCCCCGGGCCGGTTGTGAGGATGAGGCCCTGGGGCGGGGCGATCGGCGAAGGCCCCGCCCCGGGCAGGCGCGCTTTGGCTCCCGTCTGTTCCACAAGCCGCTTCAGCGTTTCGCTATGATGTTTCCAGCGGGACCGTATCATAAAGCCCCCGGCCCTGGGGTTGGCAATAATAATCCAGTCAAGAGGGCGGCCAGAGGCAAGGGGGGAACGTTCCCCGATTGCCGTAAGCGCCCGGGCAAAGGCCCAGGCCCGCTCGGTCAGGGTCATGGGCATCCTCCCCTCATGAGCCAAGATAATTGCGGATAAGCTCCAGTTTAAGATTACGCAGGCGCTCGGTAATGGAAACCTTGTAAATATGGGGGTTAAGGAACCGCTTGTAACTGTTGTCAAAGGAACCAAGGCCGGAGCGCACAAGGAGCCGCGTTTCCTCAAGGCTTGGGACATCCCGCAGAAGCCGCCCCTGTTCCATCCAGGGTTTAAGGAGGGGGGAGGCGGCGCCGTCAAGGGTGCGGGAAAAATGCCGGTAGTCCGCCGCAGTATGCCAGAACGTAAAGCGCCTGCCTGTTTCTATCAGGTCAGGATGGTCCGGGTCGTCAAGGGCGAGCACGTCCGCCACGGTCATGCCCTGGGAATCGGTTATCCGCCATACCTGCTTAACCCCCGGATTGGTGGTCTTGTCCGGATTGTCCGAGCATTTCATCGTGGGAACCAGTTTTCCCGCGCCGTCTTCCCGGGCCGTGAGCTTGTACACGCCGGTAAACGCCGCTTCAGTGCCGCCTGTAACCATCTGGGTTCCCACGCCCCAGCTGTTTACCGGCGCCTGCGCGTCGGTAAGGGTCTGGATAATCGACTCGTCAAGGTCGTTGGAAACCGAAATGGTCGCCTTGGTAAGGCCCGCCCCGTCAAGTATCTTGCGTACCTCCACGGAAAGATAGTGGATGTCCCCTGAATCAAGGCGCACCCCGAAGTTCCTCCCCTGGGACGCAAGGCGCTTCCCCACTTTAAGCGCGTTGAGGGCGCCGCTTTTAAGCGTGTCGTACGTGTCGATAAGAAAGACCGGATGGTCGGGATAGATGTCCGCGTAGGCTTGAAACGCCTCTTCCTCTCCTGAGTGGGCCATAATCCATGAGTGCGCCATAGTCCCCATAACCGGTATGCCGTAGGCTTTTCCCGCAAGCACGTTGGAGGTCCCTGAGGCGCCGCCTATGAACGCGGCTCTTGACGCGGACATGGCGCCGTCAGGGCCCTGGGCCCGGCGCAAGCCGAATTCCATGACCGGCCCCTTGTTCGCGGCAAGCCAGACCCGGGCGGTCTTGGTGGCAATAAGGCTCTGGAAGTTAATGGTGTTAAGGAGCATGCCCTCGATAAGCTGGCATTCGATAAGCCCGCCCTCAATGCGTATCAGCACTTCTTGAGGGAACACCACCGTGCCTTCGTCCATGGCCCAGAGGGAGCCGGTAAAAGAAAAGCCCTCAAGGAACCGCAAAAAAGAATCCTCAAAAAGGCCCAGGCTTTTAAGATAGGCAATATCATCCGGCGCGAAGGCAAAGGAACGCAGTTTTTCAAGCAGGGTGCCAAGGCCGGCGAACAGCGAGAACCCCCCGCCAAAGGGCTGGCGCCGGAAAAACATCTCAAAGATGGTGCGCCGGTTCATGTTTTTTTTCCAGTAGCCCTGGGCCATCGGACGGGAATAAAAATCGGTAAACAACGCCGAGTTAGGGCTCATAAAGCCGCCTCCCGGGAATCAGCGAGGATAACCCCCGCCTGTTCCATTGCTGAGAGCGCCTGTTCTACTGAGCCTTCAGGATACCCTACGCCCCGCACCGCGTCAGTAAGAACGATTACGCGGTATCCAAGGGCCGCCGCGTCAAGGGCGCTGTACCGGACGCAGTAATCCGTGGCAAGCCCCCCTATAAGTACGGTGGTAATGCCCAGCCCCTTGAGAAAGCCCTCAAGCCCGGTGGGGGTTTTCCGGTCGTTTTCAAAAAACGCGGAATAAGAGTCAAGCTCTGGGCGGAAGCCCTTGCGGAGTATGAGGTGGGCGCGTTTCGTATTGAGCCTGTCATGGAAGGCCGCGCCGTCTTCCCCCTGGACGCAGTGAACCGGCCAGAGGGCTTGCCCGCTTACCTCCGGCGCATCCGCGGCGGAGCCCGGGGCCGCCCCCTTGCGGGATGAAGCGAAAGACACATGGCCAGCCGGGTGCCAGTCCGCGGTAAGGATAACCCTGGCGCCTGCGGCGGCGGCCTGCTCTGAAAGGGCGTTGAGGGGATCGATAATCTCATGGGCGCCTGAGACCGCAAGCGCCCCGTCAGGCCGGTATTTTCCCGAAGGGGACGTATAGGCCGGGCAGAAATCGTTTTGCGCGTCAATAATAATGAGCGCCGATGCGGGGGAAAGAAAACGCATAAAAACCTCCGAGCCGAATCTACCACACCCGCCCCCTCAATGTACACCGCCTTCCCGGTGAAGATACCCCAGGGATAAGAGCCCCCAGACGGCTTGACAGGCCCTCTTGCAATGCAGTAGTATAGGGTATGGTGCGTGCGTCCGTAGCTCAGATGGATAGAGCGACGGACTTCGAATCCGTAGGCCGCAGGTTCGAGTCCTGCCGGACGCAGGCTTGCTTTTTTTTGATGGTTGTATATATTTAAGCATGACGGGCCGCTAGCTCAGCTGGTAGAGCAGCAGACTCTTAATCTGCGGGCCGAAGGTTCGATCCCTTCGCGGCTCACTACCCTTCCGCCGGACGTAAAGCGCGTCTGGTTTTTTTTTCGCGCCTTTGCTATACTCCACAAACCATGCGGTTCTGTTTTTTAGCGTCTTGTTTCATAAGCGCGGCGGTTCTCGGTTCCTGCGCCAAAATACTGGGGTGGGGTATCACCCTGTGGGCAATCGAGGAGCCGGCTATCCCTTCCGGCACGGTCATGCCGGTCTATATCAAGTCAAATATCAATCAGGTGTGGGTCGCGGGCGTACCGGAAGCGTACCGGAATGGTGAGCCCGGCTTTGGCAAAATAGAAATACCCCTTTCAAAACTTGAGCTTGTAGGCAGCAAGAACGCGGCTCAAAAACGCGCCGAAGACTTTTCGCCTCTGGCCCTGCTCTACGGGGAAACCGCCCAGGACGGGCTTCCCATACGGGTTGAGCCGGATAACTCGGCGCGCCGGTCCTACCGCCTGCGTAGGGGGGAGGTCATCAAAATCCTTGAGGAAATTGCAGGCAGCCCGCCTATAAGCGCCTCCGGCGAGCCCCTTCCCGGGGTCTGGTATAAGGTGCTTACTGAAAACGGAAGCGTAGGGTACTGCTTTTCCTACCGGCTGCGGCTCTTTGAACACCCCGGCGGCCCTTTCGCCCCTTCCCAAGCGGCGGCGGCGGCAGCGGCGAAAGAGGAACCAGAGGCGGATCCGGAGCTTGACCGGGTGCTCTCAAAGGACTGGCACCCCGAATCCTACGGCGCCATGACCGCTGCCGGTAAAATAGACCTTGCCGCCCTGACCCGGCGCTGGCGCTTTTCCCCGGGGCAGGACGCGGGAACCGCCCATATTTATGTCCCTGAGGCGAACCTGACGTTCCCCTATACTGCTATCCGGCGGGAAGGCCCCCGGCTCTGGCGCTTTGAAGGCTCCTCCCTCCACATGCGCCTACGCTCGGACACGGTGCTTGAGGCGCAGTTTACCGAAGAGGGCGGGGCCCTGCGGATGCTGGTCTTTGTGACCCTGCCCTTTAGCGTGGACGACCTTATCGTGCAGGAAACAGCCCGGCAGGAAACGCTGTTCCAGCATATCTACGGCCTGGGGCCGTCGTTTAACAGCGTTCATTACGGAACCCTTGTGTTCACCCCTGACGGCCGCTTCTCATGGGCCGGCGCTGATTTTCCCGTTCCCTCCGGCAGCGCTGAGAGCAATGAAAAAAGCGGCAGGGTAAACATGGGGTTCTTTCTTGACCCGCCCCTTGCCGCCTGGTATGACGGGGCCTTTTCCCTCTCTATAGAAAACACAGGCATGGAAGATACAGGCGCGGAACTCCACTTCCTGTATATTCTTGATAACCAGGGGCTGCGCCTTGAATACGCGCCCCCTGCGTCTTTGGACGGCCTCACTGTCAGCAGGCAGGCGGAGTCGCCGGTGGTTATCTATTTCTTTAAGGCCGAAAGGCCCCCGGTCTTTTAATCATGGCATTCGCGCAGTTTTCCGGCGTGTCCCTGGCGTTTGGGGGCAGGGATATTCTCAAAGCAGTGCACCTCTCCCTTTCCGCCGGTTCCCGGGCCGCGCTGACCGGCGCCAACGGCTCAGGAAAGTCTACGCTCATGCGGGTTATGGCAGGCGCGGTTACGCCTGATTCAGGGGAGCGGGCCGTCCAGAAAGGCGCGCGGGTTTCCTACCTCCCCCAGTCCGGCGCGGCCCACGCAGGCAGAACCCTGGGGGAGGAAGCGGAGTCCGCCTACGCCCGTATTCGGGGGAATCTGGCGGAGATGGAAGAAATCGCCGGTGAACTGGGGCGCCTTAACCCTGCGGACAAGGCGGCGGCGGCGGAAAAACTTGAATCCTACCAGCGGCTTGAGGAGGAGGTGGAGCGCTCAGGCTATTATACCCGGGAGGCCCGGATTAGAACGGTCTTAGCAGGGCTGGGGTTTTCGGAAGAGGACATCCGCCGTCCGGCGGAGGAGTTTTCAGGGGGCTGGCAGATGCGTATCGCCCTTGCCAAAGTGCTGCTTGAGGAGCCTGAAATCATGCTTTTGGACGAGCCCACCAATTATCTTGACAAAGAGGCCCGTTCTTGGCTTGAGAACTTTCTTAACCGCTTTGCCGGCGGCTACCTTCTTGTTTCCCACGACCGCTATTTTCTGGATTCCTGCGTCAATGAGGTATACGAGCTTTTTCAAGGCAGCCTCAGGCGGTACCCGGGAAACTACCGGGCCTATGAAGCGGCGCGGCAGGGCGAAATCGAGCGCCTTATCAAGCGGCGGAACGCTCAGGATCAGGAGATTGCCAAAGCAGAAGCCCTTATCCGGCGCTTCCAGTACAAGCCGGGCAAGGCGGCTATGGTGCAGGAGCGGATAAAGCGCCTTGAAAAGATGGAGCGCGTTGAGATTCCGCCGGCTTTGAAGCGCGTCTGCATAACCCTTCCGCCGCCGCCGCGGGGCGGGAAGACGGCGCTGGTGCTGGAAGGGGCGGGGAAGCGCTACGGCAGGCGGGAGGTGCTTGCCAATCTTGACATGGTTATTGAGTCAGGCGAGCGCCTTCTTGTAGTAGGGAAGAACGGCGCAGGCAAAACCACGCTCCTTAGGATACTCAGCGGCAGGGACCCGGATTTTTCAGGGGCCCTCCGGTACGGCGCCGGCGTTACAGCAGGATACTTCTCCCAAGACGGCGCGGAGCAGCTTGCCGGCGCTGAGGACGTGCTGACGTTCATCGAGAAAGCGGCGCCCTATGACGCTGTTTCCCGGGCGCGGGATATGCTGGGGGCGTTTCTTTTTCAGGGGGACGATGTGTACAAAAGCCTTTCGGTGCTTTCAGGCGGGGAGAAAAGCCGCCTCTGTTTGTTGCAGATGCTTTTAAGGCCGGTGAACCTGCTTATTCTCGACGAGCCGACGAACCACCTTGACTTGTACGCCAAAGACGCGCTCCTTGAGGCGCTGAAAGCCTACAAAGGGACGATTATTTTTGTTTCCCATGACCGGGCGTTCATGGAGGCCCTGTCCACCAAGACCCTTGAGCTTTCACCGGGAAAGCACCGGCTTTTTTACGGCAGTTACGAGTATTATCTTGAGCGGGTACGCAGCGAAGCGCCGGCTCCGGCGCTGGAGGCGGCGGCCCCGAAGGAGGCGCCTGCGCGGGCGCGGGAAGCGGAAAAAGCACGTCAGGCCCGGGCGCGGCGGCAGGCGCGGGAGGAGGAGGCCATATTCGCGGAGATTGAGGCCCTTGAAGCGGAGAAGGCGGAGATTGAGGCGGCCTTAGGCAGGGAGGAGGTTTACAAGAGCGGCGAAAAAACCAAAGCCCTCAAAACGCGCCTTGCAGCGGTGCTGGAGCGCATCGAAGAACGGAGCGCCGCATGGGAAGCCGCCGCCCCCCGAAGGGGGTTTTAAGTGCTTCTTGCGGCGCCCCCTGCGGGGGATTCACGTGCTTCTTGCGGTGAGCGGGTCTGCAATTTTAGTCACAACCCAGAAGCGGCGCCAAAGCGGACGCCGCAAGCGTTAGCGGCGCAGCGCAGGTAGCCTTTAGGGGTGGTTTGGAGGGTCTATGACCCTCCAAATTCTTTTAAAAGCGCACGCGCAGCGCAGCGCTCAATAAAGAAAGCCCTTGACCAGACAGGAGGGCGCTGGTATTATTTTTTTCATAATGAAACTATATGACGGCGGCTCTCCCGTTAGGGCGCAGTGCGGCCAAAGGACAAACGAATTATGGGGGCGGTTTTGGCTTTGTCAAGCCCTCTCCGCCGGAATCCGGTCATTTTTTAATGTATTTTCCAACTTTTTTTTCTTTTCTTTCTTTCTATATATATTCCCGCTCCGCTTTTCCCGCTTTTTCCGCTCTCTTCGCGTTCATCAAAAAGCCTGCACAGGGCGCATTTGGGGCAGGCTCAACAGGCAGGCCTGAACATACAGCACCATCCCGCAGCAAACCGTATACTATGCTTGAATATACCAACAAACCGCAGACAAAAAAGTCTGTATTTGACTCAAATACAGCGTCGGTTGACTCAAATACAGCGTCGGTTGACTCAAATACAGCGTCGGTTGACTCAAATACAGCGTCGGTTGACT
>JAITHF010000119.1 GCA_031280115.1 Spirochaetaceae bacterium
GTCCGGGAAGAGAACCTGCATATTACCCTTGCCTTTCTTGGGGAGCAAAGCGGGCGTGACGCGGCGCTGATATGCAAGGGGCTTGAAGCCGCGTTCAAGGGCGTGGGCGGGTTCGGGAAAATCCCCCTCAGCACCGGAAAGCTGGCGCTCTTTCCCCGCCCCGCCGCGGCCTCGGTTCTGGCGCTCCGTATCGCGGCGGGGCATAAGGCGGCCCGGGCCCTTGCGGAGAAGGCCGCTCAGGCGCTTGGGCGCTTCCTCTTGCATTGGAATCAGGAAAAACGCGCCTTTACGCCGCACATCACCTTGGCGCGGCGGGGAAGGGCCCCTATACGCGGCCCCATGGACGCAACGATCGAAGCATCAGGAACCGTTGAGCAGGCAGGGATCTTCAGGTCTGATTTACACCCAAGCGGGCCGGTATACACGGCGCTTGCGCTGTTTCCGCTTTTATGATAAGGAGAAAAAATGCTGTTTAGAATTCTTGCCGTGTCAGAGCATAATGATACGGTTACGCTGGGGCAGGAAGCGGGTCTTGGCTGTTTCGGCTGTATGGGCCAGGGGCGCGCCCGCAAAAAGCCGTCTTTTACGGCGGCAAACCCTCGCGCCCTCCATCTTGCACCGGGCCAGATCGCGGAAGTGGAGACGCCCCGTTCCAGCGTGATTATCCAGAGCCTTGGGGCGCTGCTTCCTCCGGCGGCGGGCTTTTTAGGGGGCTTTGCCGGCGCGCGGCTGGCGGCGCCCCAAGGCGGGGACCCGCTGTACGCCGCTTTGGGGGCGGCGGGCCTTTTCGCGGCGGCGGCGCTTACCTATTGGGTGCGCCGGCGTTTTCCCGGGGCAATAACAAGCCGCGTTACCCAGGTATGGGACGGTACGGCGGCGGGATGTTCCGCGCCGCCGTGCGGAGGCGGAAGCCCTGGCCGCTCTTCTTGCGGCGCAGGCGCGGATGCGGGCAGGGGGGAATAGCTACCGTTCCCGGTATATAATACGGCCGCGGCTTAAATCATAGGGGGAAAGGGCAATCCGCACCCGATCCCCAGGGACGATACGGATATAATGCTTACGCATCTTACCGGAAAGGTGGGCAAGTATCAGGTGTCCGTTTTGATTGGTAAGCTCCACTCTGAACATAGTATTGGGAAGGGCTTCCCGAACTATCCCTTCTACTTCAATCGCTTCTTCTTTAGCCACATAAACTCCTTGGCATATTTCTAAACGTGTATCCATGCTATACCAGCGCCGTAAAATATGCAACACCCGCAGGGTGTTTCAGGTGCTTCTTGTAGCGATAGGGTTTGCCCCCTGCGCAGCCGGAGGCTGTTTCACGTGCTTCCTGCGGCGGGAGTGTTTGCACGTTTAGTCACAACCCAGAAGCGGCGCCTCACCCGCGCTTCGATGGCGTGAGCGGCGCTGTGCAGGAAGCCGTTGGCTGGGGGTTTGGGGCAGCCGAAGGCTGTTCCCTTACGGGAAGTTCGCACAAAGAGGCGCGCAGCGCAGATAATTCGTTATAAAATAATGATTTATGCGGGGACAGGATAGGTTATTTTGCTAGCAAAGCAACTTATTTTGCTAGCAAAGCAACTTATTTTGCTGGCAAACAACTTTATTTTGCTGGCAAATAAACTTATTTTGCTGGCAAACAACTTTATTTTGCTAGCAAACAACTTTATTTTGCTAGCAAAAAAACTTATTTTGCTAGCAAAAAAACTTATTCTGCGCGCAAAAAAACCAGTTTTCCTGCCGCGCTCTGGTGGTATATTAAAAAATTATCGGCGCTTTCGCGCCTCTTTTAAGAGAATTTGGGGGGAACCAGTTCCCCCAAACCCCCGCTAAAGGCTTCCTGCGCCGCGCCCTTTCGCCTGCGACGTCCGCTGAGGCGCATCCTTCAGGGTTGTGACTAAACCCGCAAACCCGCTCGCCGCAAGAAGCACCTGAAACAGCCTTCGGCTGCCCGCTATGCGGGGGAGAAAGCGCAAATCCGCGTCCCGCTGGACATGAACGGCGGCGCCTGCTGCGGGGCTTTCGCAGGGGGCGTTGCGCGGATGTGTGCGGCGAAGCAAGCGGCGATAGCGGAAAGGCGCGGGGCGGGAAGCATTAGCGGAGGGTTTGGGGGTCTATGACCCTCCATAAAAAAAAGAAAAAGGCGCCGGAGGCGCAAAAGTCGTATATTGGCGCGGGTGTTTGTTATGGGCGCTGCACTGCGCTGGCGCTTGAAGAGGATTTGAGGGGATTTTTCTAAGTCCCCCCAAGCCCCCCCATAAAGGCGACCTGCTATGAGTGTAACCGCTGTTGGCAGCAAATTATCGCTTTGGCTTGATGCCGCCGCCTCTGCTGCGCCGTCTTCCTGTATTGTTTCAGGGTATATGGTATTCCCCGCTGTGATGTTCATCATCAAGTCCCGCAAAATCCGCATGATATTCCGCCGGAACTCGGCAATAAGCCAGTCAGGGTACTCTTCTATAATGGGTTAGCTCAAGATTGTTTTCTGTCTTCATTTTTCTCACTTTATCACGAACCCCGAAGTCCCGCAGGAGCGGATTGGTTATATCCTTACGCAAGTTGCAGGCGGTGTTATAAAACTCCGTCTCCGGCTGGTTCTGCTTGTTCTTTTTTACATCCGCCCTAACCCTCAAAAAATAAAAATATGCGGCGCCGCGTAAGCGGCGTCCGGGGTACTGTCCGATGTGCAATCGGCGCCTTTTCTTTACTTCTTGGCGGCGCCTCTGCCTAGAGGCGCCGCCGTTGCCTCTTGCCGTTTTCCGCCCCATAAAAGGGCGGGAGGCCGAAGATGCGCCGCTGCGCGGCACAGAAAGCGGGGGGGCGCAGCCCACCACTCCACCCGCACCAGTGTTGTTAGGACTACCAGTAAGGCTGACCGAGCAGAAAGATGACGAACCGGACGAATAAGGGGTCTGTAACCGCCGTGTCTGGCGGCTGCGGTTATACCGCTTTATCCAGCGTTTGCAGGACTGGGCAAATAGCGGGAACTGGACGCTGGTAACACCGCCCGCTCTGCCGTCTATGGCGGAAGAGGTAATAGCCGTCATATACACTCCCTCGCCCCCGTACGCCGGAAATCCAAATACCGTATGGCGTACAGCACGTTGCCGATTTGGGCTTTAAGCGCGTTCATAAAGGCTGCGGTAGTAACGCCGGCCTTGTCTCCGGCGCCGCTGCCGCCCGTTCCCTCACGGAACGCCTGCAAGCCAGAGGCTCTGTACCCGCCGCTGTTGGTATGGGACGGGTTCATTCGTTTATTGAGGGGGCAGTCCGCAAAGGTAAACAGGATGCGGTTCTTCCGGCGCCCAGACAGGTATTGAAACCGGCAATGGCTGTCCGGTTGTTCTTGTAGGCAGTATTCCATGCTTGGCCGGCGGTTCCGCCGTTCTCCGCCGGAATTGCCGGGAGGCCGGGGCCGTCTATGCAGTCCCCTATCTGGAGGCCCCCGCAAATTCCGGCTCTCCGTTGGCGGCGTTCGTGCCGGTGTTACAACGCTGCTGTAGAATTGCCATCGCGTCAGGGACAGTGGCCGCGCCCAGTACCTCTAGCAGGTAGAAGCCGCCGCAGGGTCGCTGCTCCAGAAGGCTCAGGGGTCTCCTCAGCACCCCGCCGCTTGATACGCTCTAAAAGGTTTTCATCCCCCCTCACAGGCGGCGGCTGGCTCACCGGCAAACCGCTTCAAAAAGCCCGTGCGGTTTGCCAGCTCCCTGCCCTGTACATTTGCCGTTCCTCGGGCGCCGCCGACCCGGAACACAGCTGCCTCAATCTGAAATACCTCCTCTTCCCAGACCGCTTGCCCCTCTAAATATACCGTGCCTTCTCTCTATTTGAACTCCACCCGCTCCCGCGCCGGATATGAATTGCGCCGCAATCTCCCGGGCGTTGCCAACAATCAGGTTATTGCCCCGATAGGTTTCAGCCAGCTTCCCGCGCCGGTATATCCGCATGGTTCTCATACCGTTTTTCACGATCCCCCTTACGGTTATTGCAGGGCGCGCGGAGCAGGCGCTTTCTCAAATCAAGTATAAGAAAATAGCCCTTGCGGCGCTTTTCTGCGCGCCTCTTTCAGAAGGGCTGGTAAAATATCTGGATGACACCGCGGAAATCGCGTATAACACCACAGGAAAAGAGCTTATTGCCGCCGGCAGGATGATTGATGAAAACACCGAGCCGGATGATACGATTATATCCCTTGGCATAAATGGGTATATTTATCCGTTTACGAAACGCAGGGCCGCCTCAAAATATATTTACCAGGGATCCGGCATCGACCATATCCCCGGCAGCAGGGAGGAGTTTTTATCTGACGTGCTCCAGCGCAAGCCGGCGATTATCGCCATATTTACCGCCGAAGACGAGGGGCGCGCCGACTATCTCCCCCTTTGGTACGCGCCGGTGTACACGATGATAGCAGATGAATACGAATTGTTATCCGATAAAAACGGGTACACCCTTTTTAAGAAAAAACCCTAGGCCCCCGCACACGCGCCGCACACGTCGCGCTTAGGGGTGGTTTGGAGGGTCTATGACCCTCCAAAAAACATAAAGAGGCGCAAAGCGCCGATAATTCGTTATATACTAATGATTTATAGTGGGACAGGATAGTTTTTTTGGGATCCAAAATAAAGTTTCTTGGATCCAAAATAACGCCTGCCGGAGCCGCAGGCGGAAGGGCGCGGCGCAGGAAGCCTTTATAGGGGGTTTGGGGGCAGCCGAAGGCTGTTTCAGCAGCTGTAGTTTGCGCTATGAGCCGCGAAACATGAAGCGCCGGCAGCCTCCGGCTGTTTCAGCAGCCGTAGTTTGCGCTATGAGGCGCAAAGCGCCGATAATTCATTATAAAACAATGATTTATGCAGGGGCAGGACCGTTTTTTGGGGCACCGGGAACTTTATTTGGTGCCCCAAAAAACTTATTTGGTGCCCCAAAAAACTTATTTGGGTACCCAAAAAACTTGTTTGGGTACCCAAAAAACTTATTTGGGTACCCCGGAAACTTATTTGGGGCCCCCAAAAACCGGTTTTCCTGCCGCGCTTTGTTGGTATATAAAAAATATCGGCGCTTTCGCGCCTCTTTAAGAGAATTTGGAGGGCTTTTTTACCAGCGCTTCATGTCTTGCGGCTCATAGCGCGAACTCCGCATAAGGGAACAGCCTCCGGCTGCCCTCCAAACCACCCACTAAGGCTTCATGCTTCGCGCCCTTTCGCCTGCGGCGTCCGCTGAGGCGCCGCTCCATGCAAGCCCTGCATTTCAAACCCGCACCGCCGTAGCTTAAGTCACTGAAACTCCCTATGGGGGCAGCTTTCGGCTGTTGACTGGTTGATTTGTTTTGAGGTATAATAAAAAACAAATATTAAAATTGCCCTTCCTGTGCGGCGTGGAAAACGTTATGCTTAGGAAGAAACCGTACTGCCGGAGAATAAGAGAGGGGTTGACCGGCTTACCGGATTGTAAGATGATACGTTGAAAATTCCGCCTTGAGGCGTGTCAAAAAAATCCCGAATTTAAAGGGTAACAGCAATGAATGTGTTATTAACAAGCCAACAGATAAAAACCTATTATGAACGTCATAAAGCCACTGAGTTGACCTTTACTAAAGAGATCGCCGAAGTTACCGGCCTTATCTCCAAACAAACCGCCCTTAAATGTATGGGCGAGTTCTGGCCCTGCCTCATCTACGCAACCTCGTTTGAAAGCGCCAAAATAGTGGCGAATACCAAATCAGGACTCATCCAGAAACTGCAAGAGGCCAATAACGCGGGGAGCCTCAAATTCTCCTTCGCCAACCCTGAAACCGGCAACCCTATCGTTATATTCGTGGGATGCCGCTCCGTGGGCTATACGCCCTACGGCGCCTCTCGGGATATGGGCATTATTTCCCTCCAGTTCACCCAGCGCCCGCCGGACGACCTCATCGTTATTCTCGGGCAAATCCTCGACGCCCATGTGAACTCGGTGCTGCGCCGGGGGGAACGGATCATCATCACCAACGATACCCAGCGGCGCCTTAGCATACGGTCCCGGGATATTGCCATTACGATACAAGGGGTCCCAAGGCAGTGTATTTTGCGGGATATTTCTTTTTACGGCGTCAAGGTCATCATTATGGGTATCGCAAAATTTCTTGAAAATAAGGACGTGGAGCTTATCATAGAATTTGACGAGCCGAGCCAAAGTTTCTCCCTCAAAGGGAAATTCGTGCGCTCAGAACAGGTCGAGGGCCGGAAAGAACTGGTGGCAATGGCCATAGCCCTTGACGAAGCCGCTGTCCCTATGGGGTATAAAACGCGCATAAATAATTATATCAGCATGGTCCGGGCGGACAACCGCTGGCAAGAGCAAAGCCAAGACCAAAGCGGCGCGGCCGCCGACGGCGCGGTTTAGCCCGGCGCGCCTGCTCCCCCTGCCCCAAAAGCGGTGCGGCGGAGCGGGTAAAACACCGCCTTTATATAAATGAAAAAGAACAGCCGTCTGGTCTTTCTAAAAGTCCCCCCGTCTTTGGGGAAAAAAATAAAAGAGCGCCGGGGAAACGGCTTTACGGTTGATCCGGCTGTCCCGCTTCCGGTGGCGCTTGCCCCCGGCGCCGCCGGCCTTGAGGGCCTTTCCTTTGAGATGATTATTTCAGGCATACTGTATGTTCTCGCCGAAACGCCGGACCATAAAGACGCAGGCTATTACCGGCGGTTCGTGCAGGCGCTGAAGCCGGATATTCTGGGGGAACTGAGCGCCGCCGCTATTCTAAGCGCCAGAAACGGCGATTATGACGCGGCGCTGGAGATAACCGGGGCCCTTGGCTCGCTCTTTCCCGAAGACCCAAGGGTGCTGCTTAACCGCGCCCGTATCCTTGAGGAAAAGGCCCTCTCCTCCGGCGGCGGCTTTGCGGGAGGCGCCGAAGGGGGCCAGGCCCGGGAAGCGTATCAGCGGCTCTTGGCGTTAAGCCCCCCGTTTCCTGAGGGCGTTCTGAACGCGGGCTTTTTCTTTATGAAGGATACGAACGCTCAGGACTTTGCCGCGGCCCGGGCGTGTTTTACCGCGTATCTCGCCTTTGACGGGACAGAGGCGGCAAAGCGGGAGGCGGCTCAAGGGGCGCTTGAGGAAATCAGCCGCGCCGGAGAGCGCCTTGACGACCCGTCTTTTCAGAAAGCCCGGGACTGTTTAAGGCGCGCTGACGCCAAGGGGGGGTTAGCCGAGATACGCGCCTTTCTTGAGCGCTGCCCGTTATCATGGAAAGGCTGGTTTATACTGGGCTGGAGCCTGCGCCTCCTTGGGCGCTGGGAAGACGGCGCTGCGGCGTTGGGAAAGGCCGTGGAGCTGGGAGGAAACACCAGGGATGTCCGCAACGAGCGTGCGATCTGCCTTATGGAGGCCGGCGACATAAAGGGCGCCCGGCGGGAGCTTGAAGCGTGCCTGAGGGAGAATCCTGAGGACGTAAAGATTCTTTCTAACCTTGGGGCCCTTTCCCTCAAAAAAGGGGACCATACCGAGGCTGCGGGGTTTTTCCGCGCCGCGCTCGACCTTGATCCAACGGACCCGGTGGCGCAGGAGTATTTTAGACGTTAGCAGGGCAGGGCAGGTGCGGCAAGGCAGGGGACAGGGCGACCACGTACTTGCGGCGGGACACCACAAGGGACTCAAGTTCCGAAAGCATGGCTTTGTCCACTTCCTCGGCAATGGGAAATATATAGCGCACCGTCTCTTCGGTATACCGGTCGATAAACGAGGTCTTTACCACAAACCCCAGACTGGTCATATTGGAGATACGGTCGGCAACTTTAAGTATCTTCGCGTAACGGGAGCCGCTTTCCAGTATTCTCGTAAGGAATTCCGGTTTGGTTTCCTCCGGAAAGCGGGTAACTTCCAGCACAAGGTCATACACCGATGAACTTTCATAGTCCACGTTCAATAAGATATTATGGTTAAAGTCAGGCACATCCTCAATAAGATCGTGCACCACCGAGGCTTTAAGCAAGAGCGAGTCCACATAGCCGTAATCAATCAGCGTTGCCATAGTATCCATCTGATGGCGGAACATATTCCCCCCGCCTTCCCGCACTTTGCCGATAAGCAGGGTGGCAAGCTGGATATACGGCGCCAGATGGGTTCCGCTCAGGCGCAGCATCTCGTCAGTCGTCATAAAGGCTCCTTGTAAAAGATATACGCAGGCGGCGCAAGACTTTCCGTCTTTACGCATGATCCTCTGAAAGGCGGCGCATATCGCCCAGATATGATTCTAGTTTTCCAACCCGCCTGCGGGCATCCGCGAGTTTCGCGCCCTCCTCTTGCACAAGAAGGGGCGGGGCGTTTTTGAGGAATCCCGGGTCAGACAGTTTTTTTTCAAGAAGCCCGGTAAAGGCCCGTTCTTTGACGGCTTCTTTGGCGAACTTCCGGGCTAATGCCTCCATGTCCACCGCTTCGGCGATGTACACAAACAGCTCAAACGCGGATCCGGCCAAGCCTATGGATCCCTGGGGCGGGGCCGCTGGAGCGGCTGAACGGTCCTGCTCCCGCAGCTCAAGGTCCCGCACGCCGGCAAGGCGCTTCACAAGCCCCGCGTTTTCTTGCAGGAACGCCGCCCTGCCCCCGGCTGAATCGAGCCGCACCCTGACGCGCAGCCCCAGGTCCGGCGGGATAGCGCATTCGCTTCGCAGGGTTCGTATAAGCCGGACTATCTCCTGAAGGAATCCAAAAAGCTCCTCTATGGCCGGGTCTTCCCGCTTCTCGTCATATACCGGATAGGCAGATGTCATAAGCAGCCGCCCTGTGTTTTCAGGCAGTTTCCCGTACAGCTCTTCGGTGATGAACGGCAGGAGCGGGTGCAAGAGGCGCAGCGAAAGCCCAAGAACATCCAGCAAGACCGCGGCGGCGCGGTCCTTCTCCTGGTCAGCGCCGGTTTTGAGCGAGGCTTTGGCGGCCTCCACATACCAGTCGCAGAAATCATTCCAAAAATACTCATACCCTTTGGACGCGGCGTCGTTGTACCGGTACGAGAGGAACGCCTCGGTCATGGCCTTTGCCGCGGTGTTGAGCCGGGAATAGATCCACCGGTCAACCTGAGAAAGGGTCGGGTCTTTGACCGGCTCCCGCCCCTCAAGGTTCATAAGGATATACCGGCCCGCGTTCCACAGTTTATTCGCGAACTTGGATCCCAGTTTGAAGGAGCCTTTATCCATAAGAATATCCTGCCCCTGGGCGCAGAGAAACGCCATAGTAAACTTGAGTGCGTCAGACCCGACTTCATCAACCAGTTCCAGCGGGTCAAGGCCGTTTCCGGCGGTCTTGCTCATCTTCCTGCCCTGTTTGTCCCGCAGCAGCCCTGTGAGGTACACGTCTTTGAAAGGGGCCCTGCCGGTAAACTCAAGCCCTGCCATGATCATGCGGGCAACCCAGAAGAAGATGATGTCATAGCCGGTTACAAGCGCGGTAGTAGGGTAATACGCCGCAAAATCTGATGTCTTTTCCGGCCAGCCAAGGGTGCTGAAGGGCCACAGCCAGCTTGAGAACCAGGTGTCAAGCACGTCCGGGTCCTGCTCAAGGCCGGAGGCGCCGCAGCGCGGGCAGGCCGGAGGATCCTCCCGCGCCACGGCCAGGGCGCCGCACTCGGGGCAGGTCCAGGCGGGGATACGGTGGCCCCACCAGAGCTGGCGGCTTATGCACCAGTCCCTGATATGTTCAAGCCAATACTGGTAGGTATGCTCCCACTTGCGGGGGTAAAAGGCCACCTCTCCTTTGCGCCAGGCGGCAAGGGCTTTTTCCGCAAGGGGCTTCATCCGCACGAACCACTGCTCCGAGAGGTACGGCTCTATCACCGTATTGCACCGGTAACAGCGGCCTATCGTATGGGTGAGGGGGGCTTGTTTGACAAAAAGGCCCGCCTCTTTCAGGTCCCGGACCACCGCTTCCCGGGCTGCTGCGACGCCCATGCCCTGATACGCTGCCGGAACTTCGCTGTTAAGGGCGCCGTTTTGACCGAGTATGTTTATAACCGGAAGGTTATGCCGCTTTGCAAGTTCCCAGTCATTCGGGTCGTGGGCCGGCGTTATCTTCACCACGCCGGTTCCGAAGGCCCTGTCCACATAGGTATCCGCCACAACCGGCAGCCGCCGGCCTACCAGCGGGAGGAGCGCTTCTTGGCCTATGAAGGAGGTATAGCGCGGGTCTTCCGGGTGTACCGCAAGCGCCGTGTCCCCCAGAAGGGTTTCGGGCCTTGTGGTGGCGATTTCAAGAAAACCCGCGCCCAGGGGGTATTTTATATGATAGAGGAACCCGCCCTCTTCCTCCCGTTCAACCTCGTCGTCTGACAGGGCCGTGCCGCAGGAGGCGCACCAATTCACCAGATAGCTGCCCTTATACAGCAGGTCCCGCTCATAGAGGGAGACAAAGACTTCCCGCACTGCCGCGGAAAGCCCCGGGTCAAGGGTAAAGCGTTCCCTTGACCAGTCAACGCTGGCGCCCATACGGGCAATCTGCCGGCTTATGATTTTATGGTGTTCCTCTTTTACCTTCCATGTTTCCGCCGCAAACCCTTCCCGCCCCAGGTCAAGGCGGCTTACGCCCTGTGCCTTGAGGCGTTTTTCCACCACGTGCTGGGTGGCGATTCCGGCGTGGTCAGTGCCCGGCACCCAGAGCGCGCTTTCTCCCCGCATCCTGTGGAACCGGACAATAATATCTTGGAGGCTGATATTAAGCCCGTGCCCCAGATGGAGTACGCCGGTAACATTCGGCGGGGGTATGACCACCACATAGGGCGGCTTCCCTGTGCCAGGCTTTGGTTTGAAGGCATCTTCTGCTTTCCAACGGGCATAGATTCTGTCTTCAAAGTTTTTAGGATTATACGCTTTTTCCAATACTATCGCCTTCATAACGATTCCTTATCAATCTTTCTCGTATCTTTTTACTTTTATCTTTTTACTTTGTCTTTCCGTTCTGCATCGCAAAACCATAATATCCGCACCGCCATAAAAACACAACCCCCATAGGGGGATTCAGGTGCTTCTCGCAGCGAGAGGGTTTGCAATTTTAGTCACCCCCTGCGGGGGATTCAGGTGCTTCTTGCGGCGATAGGGTTTGGGGGTTTAGTCACCCCCTGCGGGGGATTCACGTGCTTCTTGTGGTGAGAGGGTTTGCGATTTTAGTCACAACCCCGAAGCGGCGCCTCAGCGGGCTTCGTAGTCGTATGGGCGCAGCGCAGGAAGCCTTTAAGGGTGGTTTGGAGGGTCTATGACCCTCCAAATTCTCTTAAAGAGGCGCAAAGCGCCGGCAGCCTCCGGCTGTTTCAGCAGTCGTAGTTTGCACTATGAGCCGCAAACCATGAAGCGCCGGTAAAAAGCCCTCCAAATTCTCTTCCAAGCGCTGCGGGGCAGGGGCGGCGGCGTTCAGTATCCCCGCTCCCGGGCCTTCCGCGCCTGCTCAAGACCATATTTGGCGTAGGCAAAGTTCGGGTCGACACGCAGCGCCTCGGTGAAGTCGTCGATGGCCCGGTCATAGTCTTCTTGGTAGTAATACGCAACGCCCCGGTTGAAGGAGAACTCAGCATTGCCGGGGCCGTGAGGCGCCGGCGTGGCGGGTATATGCTTGTGATACAAGGTTCCTAAGAGGAGTATGATTTCTTCTGCGGCTTGGGGGGCTATCAAGTGCCGGTTTTCTAAGATGCCCGTAAGCCGGCCCTTGACCATAGCCAGATCCGAAGATTTGGCGATTTCAGTATGCAGCCCTTCTTTAAGCGCCAGGGTGAAGAGGCGTATGCAGGGCGCGTGCTCCCCCTTGGCGAAACCGCTCAAGAGCGCCCCGCACCGCGCCGGATCGTCCAATACGGCTAATCCGTACCGTCCAACGGCCTGTTGGACCGCCCCTTGAAAACCACTCTCCATAGCATACTCCTTTTCTTTCCCGAAGCAGCCGCCTCAGCGGAATTCGATGGCGTTAGTAGCGCAACGCAGGAAGCCTTTATGGGTGGCGTGGAGGCAGCCTCCGGCTGTTTCAGCAGTCGTCGTTTGCACTATGAGTCGCAAAACAGGAAGCGCCGATAAAAAAGCCCTCCACATCCTCTTAAAAGAAGCCGGTACAGCAGGTTTTGCCGGCGCGGGCCTAGTCGCCGGGGCCTGCCACTTCTTTGGCGTTCTCTAAAAATAACGCGATGCTTCGGCCCGCCTCCCGCATGACACGCACATTCTCGGTTACTTCTTGGGAAACCCGCTGAAGTTTCTCCATCTCGTAATGAATAGCTTTGGTGCGCTCGTGAATACGCCCTGCGCCGGCCTGCACCTGCCCGGTCATATCCTGTACGGTTTTGAGGGCTTGCAGCATCTGGCTGCTCCCCTTGGTCTGGTCCTCCACGGTTTGAGTTACCATAAGGAATGAGGAATTCATGGTGTTTATTTCTTTAAATATCATGTCCATAGCGCTCACCGTTTCCTTTGAGACTGTGCTAATCTGGGCGATAGCGCTCTCCATCTTTTTGATTTCAAGGGAAATAGACTCTGACTCCTTGCCCGAAAGCTCCGCCAGCTTGCGGATTTCACCGGCCACCACCGCGAAACCCCTGCCGGATTCGCCTGCGTGGGCCGCTTCGATGGCCGCGTTCATGGCAAGGATATTCGTCTGCGCCGCGATGTCCGAAATGGTCTTGTTCGCGTTCCGCAGGGTCGCCGACTGGTCGCTGATGTTTTTAAGCTCGTCTGCCAGTTTGGTAAGGAGCCTATGCCCCTGTTCGGAAGAGCGGCTCAAGGTTTCGGTGGTTCTGGTGGTTCCCTCCACCACCTCCCTAATTTGGGCGAAGTTCGTCAGAAACCGCTCGATCGTGCAGGATGAATCGCTTATACTGTCCGCTTGGGTATGCACGGTTTGTTCAAAGGACTTGGTGTGCTGGAAAATATCCGCTGCCGAGTCCGAGGCTTCTTTAAGCGAATCCATCTGGCTGTGCACCTTGGAGTCCATCTGGTCTGTATTATGCACAATCTGTTCCATTGCCTCAAAGGAATCCACCATTACCGCGTTCAGTTTCCTGCCGTTTTCGATGATCCGGGACAGGTACGCCTGCTGTTCGGCTTTGGCGGCCCGCAGGTTCTCTATCATAAGCAAAAAGGTTTTTTGCAGGGCCCCTATTTCGTCTTTGCCGCCCTGCTGGTGCATGGAAAAGGTTGTATCAAGGCTGCCTTCGGATATTTTTTTGGCCGCCTCAACGGTTTCGCGCAGGGGGCGGAGGATAGAACGGACCGTAAAGACGCAGAAGGGGAAGACCCCTAGGGCGAGAAATGCCGCAAGGGACAGGATAATGACCAGGATATGGCTGATTATAGAGGCGTTGACCCTGTTTTCCACGCCGGCGCTGTAGGTGTCGATGTTGTCGATGTACACGCCGGTAGAAATCCATATATCGGTTCCCGGAATATATTCCACATAGGCGAGTTTGGGGGTGTTTTCCATATTGCCTGAGGGCCCCGGTTTGGGGAACACGAATGACACGAAGCCGCCGCCGGCCCGTGCCGCCGCGTAGAGGTCCCGCACGTAATACACGCCGTTATGGTCCGCAGTGCCCCCCAGATCTTCCCCTTCCCGCTGGGGCAGGGTGGGGTGCATGAAGATGACCGTTCCCTTATAGGTATAATAATAGCCGGACTGGTCAGATTCAAAGCGGTACTCTTTGATATACCGGTGTATGACGGCGTGCTGTTCCTCAGGGTTTGCAACGCCTTCAAGGGCTTTACTTAGGGCAACCGCCATGGTTTGGGTGCCGAGTTTTATTTTTTCTTTCTGCCCTTCAAGCATAACCTCTTTAAGCGCGGTTAGTCCGTCGTCTTTTACTTTGCCTGCCACCACGCAGAGGCTTACCACTAAGGTTATGACCGAAAAGAGCAGTACCGCAATAATCGCGCCTATTCTTTTCCCGATAGATATATTTCTAAGCATAGGTGTTCTCCTGAATAGCTCTTTTTAAATATACATATATTTTATATCCGTTACTACCGCCCCCCTGCACAGCCGGAGGCTGTTTCACCCCCTGCGGGGGATTCAGGCGCTTCTTGTAGCGGGAGGGTTTGCGATTTTAGTCACAACCCTCACGTGGCGCCTCAGCGGACGTCGCAAGCGTTAGTGGCGCGAGGCAGGAAGCCTTAGTTGGGGGTTTGGGGGCAGCCGAAGGCTGTTCCCTTACGGGAAGTTCGCAAAAGAATACGCGAACCATGAAGCGCCGGCAGCCGAAGGCTGTTCCCTTACGCGAAGTTCGCACTATGAGTCGCGAAACAGGAAGCGCCGGTAAAAAAGCCCCCAAATTTTTCCCAAAGAGGCGCGAAGCGCCGGTAATTCATTATACGATAATGATTTATACGGGGTCAGGATAGTTTTTCCGGTGTACGCGCAAGGTTTCCGCGTGTACGCGCAAGGTTTCCGCGTGTACGCGCAAAGGTTCCGCGTCAACGCGCAAAGGTTCCGCGTCAACGCGCAAAGGTTCCGCGTCAACGCGCAAAGGTTCCGCGTGAACCGGAAAACTTATTTTGCTGGCAAACCAACCTGCTTTTACCACAAACCAACGTGCTTTTACTGCAAACCAACTTGTCTTTACCGCAAACCAACTTGTCTTTACCGCAAACCAACGTGCTTTTACTGCAAACCAACTTGTCTTTACCGCAAACCAACTTGTCTTTACCGCAAACCAACCTGCTTTTACCGCAAACC
>JAITHF010000220.1 GCA_031280115.1 Spirochaetaceae bacterium
ATGCGCTGCGGGTGATACGATGGGGCTATGAATAAACAGGCATTGAGAGCAGACCTGCTCTTGTTACTTACGTCCTGCGTCTGGGGGTTTGGCTTTGTGGCGCAGCGTTCAGGCATGCGCTTTGTAGGGCCCTTCACCTTTAACGCGGTACGCTTCCTCTTGGGAAGCGCCTCGCTCATCCCGCTCATCCTGTTCAGAAAACATACCGGCGCCGCCGCGCCGGCGCCGAAAAAAGCCGCGCTCCTTTCGTCCTGTATTGCCGGAACCTGCCTTTTTGTCGGCGTGTCCCTCCAGCAAATAGGGCTCCTCTTTACAACCGCCGGAAACTGCGGCTTTATCACGGGCCTCTATATGGTGCTGACCCTTGTTTTCGGCATATTCCTAGGGAAAAAAACCGGCCTTCCCACCTGGATCGGCGGGCTCTTTACCTTTTCAGGCATGTTTTTTCTCAGCGCCGCAGGACGCCTGGACGCAATCAACCCGGGAGACCTTATCACCGCGGTAAGCGCGGTGTTCTGGGCGTTCCATGTGCTTATCATTGACCGTCTGGTACAACAAGTGGACCCGCTTGCCCTCGCCTCCGGGCAATTCGCCTTTTGCGGCGCCTATTCCCTCGCAGCGGCCCTGTTTCGGGAACAGGTCGCTGCCGCGTCCCTGATTGACGCCCTCATCCCCATCCTCTACGGAGGGCTTGGGTCAGTGGGCGTGGGCTATACCCTGCAAGTCATCGCCCAAAAGCACGCGCCCCCGGCGCACGCGGCCATCATCCTGTGCCTTGAAGGGGTCTTCGCGGCGCTGGGCGGGGTGCTTATCCTCTCAGAACCCCTGGGACGCGGGACATTGCTGGGATTCGGCCTCATGTTCTGCGGCATGGTAGGGACCCAGTGGGACGTTATCGCAGGCCGCAGGCCGAAAGGCGCCGCGTAATGCCCTGTGAACAGGCCGGCGCTGAAGAGAAGGCGCCGATGGAGGGGTTCAGTTTTTTTACGAATGACCGGGAGGCCCTGTTTGTCGCAAGGCCGAACCGCTTTCTGATTATTGCCCAAGACAGGGGGGAAACCCTTGCCTGCCATTGCCCGAACCCGGGGCGGCTCATCGAATACCTGTTTCCGAATGAAAGGCTTATTCTGGAGAAGCGGCGGGATTCCGGCGCCGGCAAGACCCGGTGGACCGCGGCGGGAATCTGCCGCGGAGAGGAGGCCGCGCCCCTTTTCTGCGCCAGAGCCAACCAAGCGGCGGAACAGCTTATCCTGCGCCGGAGTATCCCGGACATACAAGACATCCGCGCCGAATACCCTATCGGCAGGTCCCGCTTTGATTTTCTCTGCGTTGACCGCCAAGGGGCGCGCCATCTTGTTGAGGTTAAAGCCTGTTCCCTTATCGAACACGGAATTGCCATGTTTCCCGACGCTCCCAGCGCACGGGCGCTGAAACACCTTGAGGAGATGGAAGAGTTAGGGCGCGCCGGCTACCGCTGCCATCTGCTTTTCGTTATCCTCCACAGCAGCCCCCGCTTTTTTATGCCGAATATCCACACAGACCCTGCTTTCGCCCTGGGCCTGCGCCGCTTTCACGAACAGGGCGGACGCCTTCAGGCGAGCCTTATCCGCTGCGGGCGCCAAGGAGGCGCGGCGCTGGCGGAACTGGAGGTGCCGATTGATTTGAGCCCCTGCGCGTTGGCCGAGCAGGACCGGGGGAGTTATCTTATGGCGCTTGAAATCCCTGAGGCCCGGCGCGTGAGCGTGGGCGCTCTGGGGGATATTGACTTTGAGGCGGGATGGTATATCTACGCCGGTTCCGCTCAAAAAGGGCTTTCTGCCCGTATGAGCCGGCATCTACGGCGCCTTCGCAAGCGCCGGCACTGGCACATCGACTATCTTACCCCATACGCCAAGACCATAACGGCCCTGCCTGTCAGGTCTTACCAGAACCTTGAGTGCCGCCTTGCCGGCGGGCTCAAGGCCCTGGGCGCCCACCCCATACACCGGTTCGGCTCTTCTGACTGCGCCTGCACGAGCCATCTTTTTTACCTCCCTTTCCCGCCGCTTACGCATAAGGGGTTCGTGGAAATGCTGCTTGCGTACCGCGCCCGCCTGTGGGCCGCAAAGCATGATGAGGCGCCGCGTGAGGGTTGTGGCTCAAATTGCTAAACCCTCTCACCGCAAGAAGCACGTGAATCCCCCGCAGGGGGCTTCCTGCGCTGCGCCCATACGACTGCGAATTCCGCTGAGGCGCATCCTTCGGGGTTGTGACTAAACGTGCAAACCCTCTCGCTACAGGAAGCACGTGAATCACCCGCAGGGGGCTTCCTGCGTTGCGCCCTTTCGCCATCGAAGCATGATGAGGCGCCGCGTGAGGGTTGTGACTAAAACCGCAAACCCTATCGCTACAGGAAGCACGTGAATCCCCCGAAGGGGGCTTCCTGCCACGCGCCCGTGCGCTCTCGACGTCCGCTGAGGCGCATCCTTCAGGGTTGTGACTAAAACCGCAAACCCTCTCGCAACAAGAAGCACGTGAAACAGCCTCCGGCTGCCCGCAGGGGGTTCCCTTTTCGGGGCTGTTTGCTTATACTAAGGGGCTGCCGGCACAAGAGGCGGCTGGCAAAGGAGTTTGTATGGCTGAAACATCAGCGTATCAGGGAAAAGCCACTATGGAAAAAATTACCTCTTTGGCAAAGCGCCGGGGGTTTGTGTTTCAATCGTCCGAGATTTACGGGGGGCAGGGCGGCGCCTGGGATTACGGGCCTTTGGGGGTGGAGCTTAAAAACCGTATCGCCGCGAACTGGTGGAAAGAAATGACCCAGCTCCAAGATAATATTGTGGGATTGGACGCGGCTATCCTTATGCACCCAAGAACATGGGAGGCTTCGGGCCATGTGGAGAACTTTACCGACCCCCTTGTGGATTGTAAAAAATGCCAGACCCGCTTCCGGTCCGACCAGATTCCGGAGGAGAACCTGGCAGGGAAAAAATGCCCCGAATGCGGCGGGGAGCTTACGGATACCCGCAAATTCAACCTCATGTTTAAAACCAATATCGGCGCGCTTGAGGACGAGGCGAACATTGTGTACCTCCGGCCTGAAACCGCCCAGGGCATCTATGTAAACTATAAAAACATCATCCAATCCAACCGGATGAAAATACCCTTCGGTATCGCCCAAATCGGCAAAGCCTTCAGGAACGAGATCGTTACCAAGAACTTTATCTTTCGTACCTGCGAGTTCGAGCAGATGGAGATGCAGTTCTTTGTCAAACCCGGCACTGACGAAGAATGGTTTAACCAATGGAGGGAGCGGCGCTGGGGGTACTACGAGAAGCTGGGGGTCAGGACAGACCGCCTGCGCTGGCACCGGCACGGGCCCGGGGAGCTTGCCCACTACGCCAAAGACGCCTATGACATCGAGTACCTGTTCCCTATGGGGTGGAAAGAGCTTGAAGGGGTCCACAACCGGTCAGACTACGACCTTTCCCGCCACGGCGAGTATTCGGGCAAAGACCTCACGTATATTGATCAGGAAAACAACAACCGCCGGTATACGCCGTATATTATCGAGACCTCCGCGGGCTTAACCAGAACCCTCCTTATGCTCCTGTGCGATGCCTATGACGAGGAGAAAGTGGCGGACAAGGGCGCTGAGGAAAAAGAGGAAAAAGAGGAAAAAGAGGAAAAAGGGGAAAAAGGGGGAAAAGACGATGACTGGCGCACGGTACTGCGCTTTCATCCTGCTGTGGCGCCGGTTACTGTTGCGGTTCTGCCCTTGATGAAGAAAGACGGGCTTCCAGACATTGCCCAGGAGATACGGCAGGAACTCAAGGAGTATTTTCCGACTGACTACGACCACTCAGGCGCCATCGGGCGGCGCTACCGGCGTCAGGATGAGGTTGGAACCCCTTTCTGCGTTACGGTGGATTACGAGTCAAAAGAAAACAGGACCGTAACCCTGCGTTTCCGGGACTCTATGGAACAGGTACGGGTCGGTATGGCAGACCTTGCCGCGCGCATCCGCGAGGAGATACGGGCCTACACCCGCGCCCCCTTTGGGCAGCCTGCGGCTGTTTCACGTGCTTCTTGCAGCGATAGGATTTGCGATTTGAGTCACAACCCCGAATGATGCGCCTCAGCGGAATTCGCCCCCTACGGGGCAGCCGCAGGCTGTTTTAAGTGCTTCCTGCGGCGAGCGGGTTTGCACGTTTAGTCACAACCCTCAAGCGGCGCCTCAGCGGACTTCGCCCCCTGCGGGGCAGCCGCAGGCTGTTTTAAGTGCTTCTTGCGGTGAGCGGGTTTGCGATTTGAGTCACAACCCAGAAGCGGCGCCTCAGCGGACTTCGCAGGCGAAAGGGCGCGACGCAGGAAGCCCCCTGCGGGCAGCCTGCGGCGGGAGGGTTTGCCATGAGGCGCAACCCTCACGCGGCGCCTCACCGCGCTTTGCAGGCGCACTGGCGCGAGGCGGGGCGCCTTTTAAGGCACCCTGCGGGTTTTTTCTAATTCCAGCAAAAAAATCTTTTTCTCAAGGCCCCCGGCGTAACCGGTAAGGGCGCCGCGGGCCCCGATAACCCGATGGCAGGGGATGATAATCGCGATAGGGTTGCGGCCCGCCGCGCCGCCTACTGCCCGGGGGCAGCGCACCCCAAGGGCGCGGGAGATTTCGCCGTAGGTCGCGGTGCCGCCTGAGGGTATTTTTTGCAGAGCTTGCCACACGGCCTTCTGAAAGGCCGACCCTTCTATCTTGAGCGGCAGCGGGTACGCCGGGTTTTCCCCGGCAAAGTAGCGCTCAAGCCACTCCCGAAGGTGCAGAAAAACGGCGCAGCCCGGGTCAAAGCGCAGGCTGGCGGTAGAGGGTATATGCTTCTGCCCCTGAAACCACAAGCCCGCCAGGGCTCCCCCGGCGGCGGCGGCAACCATCTCCCCCAAAGGCGTGGGGAGCGTGGTATAGACTTCCCTATTCATTCCGGCCCCGCCCCGCATCTAATAGGCTTCCAAGATGCCCATAAGCCGCTCTTTGGGTATGGAGCGGAGGAAATTGGCAAGCCGCGGCCCCTGATCCTTATTGATAAGCGCCTGATACGCGGCCCGGAAAAGTTCCTTTCCCTCAAGGCCGTGATCTTCTGCCGCCCGGTAGATAGCTTCGGCGCAGGATTTGTCGTCAGGGTACGAGCCGATGTGTGCAATAACCTTGTCCCGCAGCCCCCGGACCGCGGCGGCCTCCTCTTCCGAAAGGGCTGCCCGTTCCCCCGGGGGGCGCAGGGCGAAGCGGAACTCAGGCGGGGCGCAGTGTTCAACCCAGTACGCGGCGCAGCGGCACCGCGCCTCCACCCGCGCCCGCTGGCAGGAAGCGAGGCCCTGCAAGCCGTCAAGGGTTTTCCCGATGTCTCCGCCGGCTATTTGGAGGAGGTTGCACAGGTGCCGGAAAGGGACTTGGTAGGGCATGGCCTCAGGAACCTCCGCGACTTGGGAGAGTTCGTAGATACGGCGGGCTTTCTCAAAGGCTTGCCCGTCTTTCACCGGCTCTTTTTTGAAGGCTGTCCGTTCAAGCCGGTCATAATCTTCGTAGATCTTTATCACGTCAAGATCGAAAGAAATCGTGAACTCCGTGTTAGGGCGGGTTCCGGCAAAAAGGTAGCGCGCCAATTCCGGGGTATAGACCTTGAGCAGGTCTTTAAGGTCAATCACAATGCCGGAGGAGCTTGATATTTTCCCCACCGAGCCTTTAATCCCGATAAAGTCGTACCGGAACGTAACCGGCGCGTCCCGGTTGTACACCTCTTTGCACACATGCCGGGCAGTGTCGAAGGAACCGCCGCTGCTGTGGTGGTCTTTGCCGGCAGGCTCGAAGTCAACCTGTTCGTACGCCCAGCGCAGAGGCCAGTCCACCCGCCATCCGAGTTTTATCCCCTGGGCCTCTCTGAGGTCTGCGGTTTCCCGGAAGCCGCAGCGGCTGCAGTGGTATGAGACGCCCCATTCGCCGTCCCAGCAGTCAACTTCGGTGGTATCCCGCCGGCACTGGCCGCAGAATACGCTGATAGGCCACCACTCGCCTTGTATCTTGTGTTCCTCGTCCCGGAACCGGTCGAGAATGGTTTTTAGTTTTTCCCGGGCTTCCAGGGCCGTGCGGATTCCCGCCGCGTATTTCGAGGCGCGGTATTGCTGGGACTGGTAAATGTATTCAGGATGAATACCCACCGCAGGCAGCATGGTTTCCACGTCCCGCTCATGGTGGCGGGCGTAGCTTTCGTCCCGTTCCCAGGGGTCAGGCACCAGGGTAATAGGGAAGCGCAGGTACTGTTCCAGCTCCGCTTGTTTGGGCATATTCTGCGGAACTTTGCGGAACACGTCGTAATCATCCCATGAATAGATAAAGCGCACCGTCTTCCCTGCGTCCCGCAGGGCCCGCGCCACCAGGTCGACCGAGATAATCTCCCTGAAGTTCCCGATATGCACCGTGCCGGAAGGGGTAATGCCTGACGCGCAGGTATACTGGTCTTTCACGCCTTTTTCACGAAGTATCTTTGCCGCGGTTTCATCCGCCCAATGTTCGCTTTTCTGTTTTGATTCTATATTCATAACGCGCCCCTATCCTACCCCAAAAATCCCCTCCCCATCAACCCCCTTCGGGGCAGCCGAAGGCTGTTCCCTTACGCGAAGTTCGTACTATGAGGCGCAAAACAGGAAGCGCTGATAAAAAAGCCCCCAAATGCTCTTAAAGAGGCGCGAAGCGCCGATAAATCATTATAAAACAATGATTTATGCAGGGGCAGGATAGTTTATTTTGTTAGCAAAATAAGTTTATTTGTTAGCAAAATAAGTTTGTTTGCCAGCAAAATAAAGTTTGTTTGCCAGCAAAATAAAGTTATTTGTTAGCAAAATAAGTTTGTTTGCTAGCAAAGTGAGTTTGTTTGTTAGCAAAGTGAGTTTGTTTGTTAGCAAAATAAGTTTATTTGTTAGCAAAATAAGTTGATTTGCGGTAAAGACAAGTTGCTTTGTAGTAAAAATAAGTTGATTTGCGGTAAAGACAAGTTGATTTGCGGTAAAAGCACGTTGGTTTGTAGTAAAAGCAGGTTGGTTTGTAGTAAAAGCACGTTGGTTTGTGGTAAAAGCAGGTTGGTTTGTAGTAAAAGCGAGTTGGTTTGTAGTAAAAGCGAGTTGGTTTGCGGTAAAGACAAGTTGGTTTGTTAGCAAAGAAAGTTTTTTTTGTAGTCAAGAAAAGGTTTCCTGTAGTCAAGAAAAGGTTTCCTGTAGTCAAGAAAAGTTTTCCTGTAGTCAAGAAAAGGTTTCCTGTAGTCAAGAAAAGGTTTCCTGTAGTCAAGAAAAGTTTTTTTGCAGTCAAGAAAAAGTTTTTTGCAGTCAAGAAAAAGTTGTTTGCCAGCAAAATAAACTATCCTGTCCCCAGATAAATCATTATTTTATAACGAATTATTGGCGCTTCGCGCCTCTTTGGGAAGAATTTGGGGGCTTTTTTACATACGCTTCCTGTTTTGCGGCTCATAGTGCAAACTACGGCTGCTGAAA
>JAITHF010000252.1 GCA_031280115.1 Spirochaetaceae bacterium
CGGGATGCCGGCGATAGAGGGGCAGGCCAAAGCAAAAACCTCTCCCCGCCCATTTTTGCGGCACTGGAGGCAGCGCTTGGGGGCGGCCCCTTAAAAGACCTTTTGGCGGGCGCCCTTTCTGCGGCAACCCCCGGCGCGCCCGCGCACCTGCAAACCTGCACATCTTGGATTGAGGAAGCCGACGCCGGCGGCCAGATTGGGGGGCTTACCGGGACGTACTGCGGGAAACTGGCAGGCAGGGGCGCGCATGAGGGGCCTGGCTCGGCGCGGGCCGGCAAAGACGGGCCTCCCGAAGGCATCAAAACGCTCCGTGCCCGGAGTGAAAGCCCGCGGGGGAATAGCATCCGGCCCGGCTGCGGCTCCGGAAGGCCGGAATATCCTTGCTGCCGCCGCAGTGAAACTCAAGGCGCGGCCTGCACCTTTGGGCAAACTGTCTTACCGCCGGCGCGGGCAGGGGCGGGTATTCAGGCGGAGTGAAATTGCGTTCAGCCGTGAAGCGTATGAAAGGCCCAACGCCGCGCCGGGCGCGTCAGGGGGCTTTTAAAATTCCCCGTATGTTGGCGCTGCGGCAAGCTATGGCTGGACAGGCCGGCCGGTTATCACCGGCAGCATGACGGTTCATTTCACGGAACGGGATTTTTCCGGCAAGAAAGGGGGCGCGGGCCTCAACGTGAAAATCAAGGGCGCTCTGGCCGCTCCTTTGGCCAGCAACGGTATTCCGGCGTACACGCCGTTCTAACAGGGGCTCTATACGCCATTTGCTCTTAAACCGGTGTATTGCCGGAAAGGGTGCTGCGTTGGAGGAAAAGATAATGGAAAAGGCAGCAACAGAAGAGCCGGAACAGCTCAAGGAACGGTATCCCGGCGGGATATATGAGGGGGCGTCATATTTAACGGCGAGCGTGAGACAGTCCATGAGGCGGCGTTTCTCTTTAGGAAGCCCGCCGCCGCGGACGCGGAGGCGCATTCGCGGGCCGCCCGGCGCAATCTTCTTGCGGCAATCTCAATCCCATGCAGTCCCTGGCGGCGTATCCGCCGCCGCCGGCGGCCATTGAGCGGATACGGGATTATCCTGCGGTGTGCGGCACGTTTGCGGGAGGGGCCGTGAGCCCTTTCTTCGGCGCGAATGTACCGGTGCGAAGCCGGAGGCTGTAACCGGCATAGCCCGTATCAGGCTTTTTATCCGGCGCTTCTTAGGCGAGGACGTTTCCCGGCTCAATTTTGACGGGGTCATGGATAAGTACGCGGAGGCGCTGGTTATGCGAGGAGTTTGAGGCGGGGGTCATGCGGGAAGCGGCAGTGAAAGCCCTTGGGGGATAGGAATTGAATTTTGTCCCGTCAATAACACTACAGTTTAACAGCCTTTTCTCCGGGGGTTTTCAGCGGGCGCGGGAGAACCTTGCAGGGCTTGCCGGACTAGGCGCTGCCGCAGCCGGACTAAACCAGTCCCTGGGGCAGGCGCAAAGCGCCCTTACCGGTATTGATACGGCGCTTGGCGGTGTTGATAAGCCGTGAGACGGTTTAGATACCGCACGGCTGACCGGTATAGGAACTGAACTGGCCGGATTATCCGGGAAGGGCGCGCGGGTAAAAGCGGCGTTCTCTGATTTTAAGGCGGATTTCAGAACCAAGACCCTTGAGCGGGGAAAGGCCGGGCTTGACCGGATAAACGCCGGATTAGCTACAACCGCGCAGAACTCAGGGATCGCGGTTGCAGCCGGCCCTCTTGCGGCACGGAAGGCGCGGTTTGCGGCGGGCCTATTCACCCGGGCTGCGGGTATGGGCGTGAGGTCAATGGACGAGTTTTTCGGGTCAATGAGTCCGATTGCGGGACTCTCGTCGTCAGTAGGCGCGGGCTTTGACGAGGCAGGCGCGGCAATGGCGTTTGCCGCCGGCAAGGGGTAGATCGCGGCAGCAGCGGCAACCCAGATAAAAGCGGCAATGATTTCGCTCTTAAATCCGAATGAGACCTTAGCAAAAGCGTTACATTCCGTATCAAAGGCTTCTTTGCCGGTATGGGGACAGGCCTTTGGCAGGGTTCCGCGCCGGTTCCCGATACTCCTGCGGGCGGGGTTATCCAGCGTATTGCGGCGGCGGCGCCGCAGAGGGCACGGTCGCCGGCGCGGGAGCCAGTACCGCCCGCGGAACCGCACTGCCGGGGTATACCGCGGCGGACGCGGAGTGCTTTACTTACAAGTTTATTTGGGTGAGACGCGGGGCAGCCAACACGGGGAAGGTGTTTTTTCTTACTACTGGCCTGTATACAATAGACGTTGGCCCACTTTTCTTTCAGGAGAGCCTGTTTTCTGACGCGGCCGTTCCGGGCAAGGCGGCCGTACATGGCAAAGCGGGGAGGTTTGAGGCGATTGAGGCAATGGGTAAGCGCCTGACCGCCCGCCCTGAGAGCCGGGAGGGGCGGAATCTGCTGGACGTCTTAGAGGCGGCCTCTATCCCTGAGGCTATGGCAATCTTGCAGGCGCGTTGTAACAACGGCGCGGGGCAGCCAACAGAGAGCCTGGCTTTGCCGGCCCCGGCCTCTCGGCAATTCCGGCGGAGAACGGCGGAGCCGCAGGCCAACATGGAATACTGCCTACAAAACAAAACCGGACAGCCATTTCCGGTGTCAACACCTGTCTGGGCGCCGGGGACAAGTCCGGCGTTACTACCGTAGCCTTTATGAACGCGCTTAAAGCGCAAATCGGCAACGTGCTGTACACCATAAGCAAATTGCACTCGGTTAAGTCAAGTAATACACGGGCAAATTATACCGTGTTTCTGCCGTCTGAATTAGAAGTATTCGGATTTCCGGCGTACAGAGGCGAGGGGGTGTATATGACGGCTACCGCCTCTCCCGCGATAGACGCCAGAGCGGGCGCTGTTGCCAGCGTCCAGTTCCCGCTATTTGCCCAGTCCTGCAAACACCGGATAAAGCGGTATAACGGCAGCCGCCAGACGTGGCGGTTACAGACCCCTATCGCGTCTAGTGCGCCGTCGTTCTGCTCGGTCAACAACAATGGTAATACTAACAACAATGGAGCGAGTAGTGCGGCGGGCTGCGCCCCTGATTCGATGAAGCACACTAGGTGCAGGCTGTTTACAGCCGATGCGTCCAACACGGAAGGAGGCCCCTTCCTTCCGCCCCTCTTTTTTCTATGCGGCGGAGCGGCCGTAACCTTGACGCGCTCGGGCGGACGCCACTTGCACGGGGGTAACAAAGAGCGTTTATGCCTTTTCATACCCGTTGGCGCTATGCGGCTAAGGTCAAACGCGGCTTCCGCTCAAAAAAGCGGGCGCCGCGCAAGATGTTTTTTTATGGTAAGCGAGGGGCGGAGGGAGACGCACGCGCTCTGCAACCTTGCCGGGACGCGGCGGGCGCTATTGGACGGCAAGAGCGTCCAGCGCGGGTTTGCGGAGTTTACCCTGCGGGAGCGGGGCAAAGAGCGGCGCATTAAGAGCGCCCGCATTTCAGAACGGGTTGTACAAAAGCGCCTCTGCGATACCGCGCCGGTTCCGCTCCTGAGCCGCCCCCCATCCATGACAACGGCGCCTCATTAAAGGGCAAGGGTACGCGCTTTGCCCTTAACCGGCTCGCGGCGCGCCTCTCCCGCTTCTATCTGGAGCATAATTCAAATCAGGGACACGCCCTGCTTATAGACTTTGCAAAGTTATTTGATAGTATCGACCACGCGGTTCCGTTTGGCTTATTGGATAGAGAGGTACGGGATAAGAGAATACGTGAACTGGCCAAAAGGTTCATTCGGGTATTCGGAAGCGAGAAGTATGCGAAAGCCTGAAAATTACTATCCATTTGAAAAAGACAAAGACAGCGCCTTTGGAGCGGGGGATGCTGTTTCTCAAGGGTAAGTATTACCTCTTAGAGGGCGGGAAGGCACTGCGGAGGCTGTGCAAAGCTCCGGCCTTGCGGATGAGGCGGAAACTGTAGAGGCGGGCATGATGGGCTGCGCGGACATACGGACCGCTTGCCAGTCATGGCGCGGGATTTACATGAAACGGTTCAACGCCTCCCGCAGCGTAAGAAGCGCGGACGCGCTCCGCTCTGAAAGAACCGCGTTACTAACCGGCGCTGCCGGTTAAAGCCGGAAGGTCTTAATAGAAAGACAACGATTGAGCGCCCCGGCGCGCCTGGCAGCTTCTTATCTTGACCCGCTTCCGGCGGCGCAGGCCGGGGGCATTATGACGGGTACACCCGGGAGGGCTTTGGCGCGCTTCTTGCGGCGCTGGAACGTATCAAAGGGAAGTTCCTGCTGCGTTCCTGCCGGAATAAGAACTTGAGCCGCCTATATAGCGCGGAACGGCTGGCATAGCGTGGAGCTTCGCATGAAACGCGCCGTGACCGCCCGGTTGGTATTCTGCGCAGAAGGTTCTTTCGGCGTCCTCGTTTCCGTCTCCTGAAACGGAGAAGAAAGAGTAGTAATTGACCGTTCCGTCGAAGTTGACGGCGCAGGTTCCTATCCTTTCCCTTGTTACGATGGCAATGTTTTCCATGCGGTCTATCCACGAGAAGCCTGTCCCGTTTACCGTGAACGTGCTTGGGCAGGGCTGGGATGGCTCCGGCAATCTCAAGCCGTCTGTGTGTCTGGCTTGACTGCCCGTTTGTTTCTACGCCTTTGCTTTGCATTGGCATCTCCTTACAAGAGCCAAATGCTTTTACACTTCTTAGGGCGCCCGCGCTTAGGCCGGCTCTTAAACGCGCTATATCATCATTGTACAGCGTTATGTTCACACCATCGCTGCACAATCCGCCCCCAAGATTAAACATCGCCACTCCTTTAGCGGCGGTTTTAGGCTTCTCATATTCCATACCATTTATTATGCGATTATTACTGAAGGTATGCACGGCACACAGGCGGAGTGGTACGGAGAGGCTAAAGTTGAAAATATCATTGAAAATTCACGAGGTATCAAAGTTGTCCCTTGCACAGAAATTACTGACGGTAACTATGACAGTATAGCGGTACATCGCCGTAACGGAAGTTCCACGAAGATATTAGTGTAGGCGGCGGCCATTGGGTGAATTGTACCACAGCTAACGCTACACAATCAGTTAATAATACTCACGGCAACAAACCTGCGTATTATGACCCAAACGTATGGGTACAGGAGGTAAGGCATGGAGGCACGTTTTTTAACAAACTGGCAGGGGGCGGTATCGGCGGCGCTCCTAGGGTCAATCGGTATCGCCATCATGGGCGCTATGGGCAAGTTCAAAAGGATGCGTACCGGCAGAGGCGGGCTTCGCGGTAAAAATGCTGAATACTGGCAACGCGGGCGGCTGGGTGCAGCGCATATTCGCCCCCAAAGCGCGGACAATACTGATAGGCGCGGTATTCAACAAAATGGATGTGTACAGCAAGATGGAGAAAGACGAAAGGCGCAAAGAAGAGCTGCTGGAAAAGTCCGGAAAATACCTTCAAAGGGCTGGAAGTATAAGACCCGCGGCTGATTACCGGCGGCGGGGTAAAATATAATGACAAGGAGAATAGAGATGGGATGTTGTGAGAACGGGCATTGTGAAATACCCAAAAAGGACTTGGGGTTTGAGAAGGCGCTTGTGTTTC
>JAITHF010000265.1 GCA_031280115.1 Spirochaetaceae bacterium
TCCCTCTTCGGCCAGCGCTGTTACGAAAAAGGGATGACGAAAAACACCTACGGCACCGGCTCATTTATCCTTATGAATACCGGCGCGAAGCCGGCGGCCTCCCGGCACGGGCTCCTTACGACCATCGCCTGGGGGCTTGGCGGCGCGGTGGAGTACGCCCTTGAAGGCAGCGTGTTTTCCGCAGGCGCCGCAATCCAATGGCTGCGGGACGGCCTGCGTATGATAGACAGCGCTGCCTCTGCTGAAGCATACGCCCTCAAGGTGGCGGACTGCGCCGGCGTCTATATGGTGCCGGCCTTCGCGGGCCTGGGCGCGCCGTATTGGGATCAGTACGCCCGGGGCCTTGTGGCAGGGCTGACCCGCGGGGTAACGAAGGAGCACTTTATAAGGGCCGCGCTTGAATCCCTTGCGTACCAGAGTTATGACGTTATAAAAGCCATGGAAGCTGACGCGGATGTCCTTATCAAAGAGCTGCGTGTTGACGGCGGGGCAGCGGCAAACAACTTTCTTATGCAGTTTCAAGCGGATATTCTCAACACGAAGGTCATCCGCCCGCCCCTCATCGAAAGCACCGCCTTAGGCGCCGTGTACCTTGCAGGGCTTGGGGCGGGCTTTTACCGTGATCAGGCGGAGATTAGTTCCCGCGCGGCCCCTGACCGTGTTTTCACGCCGAATCTTGCGGAGGACAAGCGGGGGCTGCTTATTTCAGGCTGGAACGAGGCGGTCAAACGCTCCCGCTCCTAAGCCGCGGCAGGAAGCCTGTTTTAGAAAAAGCCGCGCAGGGCGGCTGGCAGGGTTTGCAGGGGCGCGGCGCAGGAAGCCCCTGTTTTAGAAAAAGCCGCGCAAGGCGGCTGGCAGGGTTTGCAGGGGCGCGGCGCAGGAAGCCCCTATTTAAAAAAGCCCGCAGGGGGCGGCGCAGGCAAGCCACTTGTTCCGGTAGCCCGGTAGTTCGGGAAAAACATCTTTTTCCACTTCCCTATAGACCACCTCAAGATCAGCGGACAGATCCCCAAGAGCTTTGCCGGTAAGCGCCATTTTCGCAGTCATAGCCGCGCCCAGGGCGCTGGCTTCGGCGATGTCCGTGAGGAACACGCGGTTTTCCGGCAAGGCGGCGGCAAGGAGGCGGTTATATCCAGCGTTCTTCCTGAAGCCGCCTTCGATGAACACCTGCGCGCCGGGGCTGAGTCCGATGCGCTCAAAACAGGTAAGGGACTGCATGACCAGCGACAGGCACAGGAGGGCGAAGCCTTTCTCGTAATCCTGCATACACGGCGGAAGCGCGTCCCCCCGTTCAATCGCCGCAAACGGGTACGCCCGCCCCCCTTCTTGAATACCGGCGCGGGAACCGGGAAACTGGCCGGAACCGGCGGCCAGTTCCGGCAGAAGAAAGGCGTTTCCCTCCTGCAAAAGAGCGCGGTACTGTTCGCGCTGATACGGGGGAATGTCGCGCCGCTTGTGGATGCCCATGAGGATATTCGACCATGTTTCAAATTCATAGCCCCCCAGAAAATTCGCGGTCTTTATGGGCGTCCTGAAGGCTGAGAGGTTAAAGAACACCGCTTTCCCCAGCTCTTCCGGCGCGAAGCCGTAGGTTTTTACCGGATTCATGCTGACGCACCAGGTTCCGGTAGAATTGAGCGCAAAGCCGCTCCCCCCTTTCTTGGCAAAGTGGGGCAGCAGCGCGGAGTTTGAGTCGTGGATGCCCATAGTAACGATAACCTCCGGGGAAAGGCCGGTTTTGCGGGCAAAGTCGGGCGTGACGGTTCCCAAGATGTCCCATGAATTACGCAGGCCGGCGGAGAGGAGCGGCGCGGCGCCTAAGTCCCGGGCCACTGAAGAGAGCCTGTGCGCCCGCTGGTCCCAGAGGTAGCCGTGGCAGCCCATATAGGTTCCCTCGGCGCCGGCGCTGCGGGTCAACCGGAATCCCCAATACTGGGGGTAGCACAGGATACGGGCGGTGCGGCTAAACGCCTCTGGATAGCGGGTTTGGGCAAAGCGGATGCCTTTTGCCATGTTGATAAGGGCGCTGAACGCCGGCGTGCCGGTTTTATCCTGCAAAACTGCGGCGGCGCCGAACCGCTGGTAAAAGGCGGCATGAAACGCCTCTCCGGGTTCGTGGGTGTAGTACACGCAGGGCAGGACCGGATCGCCGTTTTTTCCCACACAGACAAAGGTGGCGCCGTGAGTGGTTATTGCGACGGCTTCGATAGGGTCCGTAGGGTATTCCCGCGCAAGGGCGCCCAGTTCCGCAGCAAACCACGCTTCCATAGCCGCAAGGTCGTGGGTTTCAAGCCCGTCAACCATTTTGGGCGGAAATATCCGGTAGCGGGCGTCAATCTGTTTAAGGCCGTTATTATAGACCGCGACTTTTTTATTGGTCATTCCTATATCAATAACCGCGATAGCCACAGCATACCTCCCGCCCTCTAGTCTAGCGCATATATGCGCCTCATGCCTAGACAGCCTGCGGCTGTTTTAAGTGCTTCTCGCGGCGAGAGGGTTTGCAATTTTAGTCACAACCCCGAAGCGGCGCCTCACCGCGCTTTGACAGCGTTAGCGGCTCAAAGCAGGAAGCCTTTAGGGGTGGCGTGGAGGGTCTATGACCCTCCACATCTCTTAAAAGAGGCGCGCAACGCCGGTAATTCATTATACGATAATGATGTATACAGGGACAGGATAGTTTATTTGGTTACCAAAATAAGTTGTCCGGTTACCAAAATAAGTTGTCCGGTTACCAAAATAAGTTGTCCGGTTACCAAAATAAAGTTCCTTGGATCCAACAAAACGCCCGCCAGAGCCGCCGGCGGAAGGGCGCGGCGCAGGAAGCCTTTATGGGTGGTTTGGAGGGTCTATGACCCTCCACATCCTCTTTAAGAGGCGCGAAAGCGCCGATAATTCTTAGTATAAAAACAGAGCGCGATGGAAAAACCGGTTTTTTTGGGTACCCAAATAAGTTTCCGGGGTACCCAAAAAAGTTCGCAGGTGCCCCAAACAAGTTTTTTGGGTACCCAAATAAGTTTTTTGGGGCCCCAAATAAGTTTCCGGGGGAACCAAAAAACGGTCATGCCCCTGCATAAATCATTGTTATATAACGAATTATCGGCGCTACGCGCCTCTTTGGGAAGAATTTGGAGGGTCATAGACCCTCCACGCCACCCCTAAAGGCTTCCTGCGCTGCGCCACTAACGTTATCAAAGCGCGGTGAGGCGCCGCTTCGGGGTTGTGACTAAACGTGCAAACCCTATCGCTACAGGAAGCATGTGAATCACCCGCAGGGTGTGAAACAGCCGGGGGCTACCCCCAAACCCCCAACCAACGGCTTCCTGCGCCGCGCCGCTCACGCCGTCGAATTCCGCTGAGGCGCCGCTTCGGGGTTGTGACTAAACCCGCAAACCCCCTCGCAACAAGAAGCACGTGAAACAGCCTCCGGCTGCCCGCAGGAGGCGCAGGGGGCTGCTTGCAAATATCTTGAGCAGGCGTCTATAATAAAGTATGGATCAGGTTCTGGCGGAGATTAAGGGGATTACCAAACAGTTTCCCGGGGTTGCGGCGCTTAAAGATGTTTCTTTTACTATTAACAAAGGTGAAATCCACGGGCTTATCGGCGAAAACGGCGCGGGAAAGTCCACGATGATAAAGATCCTCTCCGGCCTCTACACGCCGGAAAGCGGGGGGACCATTATTTTTGACGGAGAGCCTTTTAAAACATACGCCCCCCTTGAATCCCTGCACCGGGGCATTGTGGTTATTTATCAAGACTTCTCCCTGTTTTCAAATCTTTCGGTTATGGAAAATATCGCCTTAGGCCCCTATGTAAAAGACGGGAAACCCTTGGTGGACTGGAAAATTATGGAAAAAACCGCCTGCGCCGCCCTTGAAAAACTGCGCTTCCAACTGGATATTCACGCGCCGGCAGGGTCCCTGTCAGTGGCGAAACAGCAGATTACGGCCATTGCAAGGGCCTTGGCGAATAAGGCGCGGCTCCTCGTGCTGGACGAGCCTACCTCGGCGCTCTCCAAGGGGGAAGCGGCCAAACTCTTTGCTATTATGCGCTCCCTTAAAGAAAAGGGAATATCCCTGCTCTTTATAAGCCACAAAATTGACGAGCTTTTCGCGGTCTGCGACCGGTTTACCGTATTCCGGGACGGCAGGTGCATGGGAACCTTTAATAAAGAAGAACTTGACGGGGACAAACTCGTTTCCCTTATGGCCGGGCGGAAAATCGTGTACAAGATTTTCGATAAAAACCGGCGGGAAGAACCGCTCCTTGAGGTAAAAAACTTCTCTAAAGCCGGGCAGTTCAAAGAGGTCAGTTTCTCCCTCCGCAAAGGGGAGGTTTTAGGGATTACCGGACTTGTGGGCGCCGGAAGGACCGAAGTGGCCCAGGCTGTTTTCGGCCTGAGCCAGCCTGATACAGGATCGCTTTTTCTTGAAGGGAAACCGCTTGTTATCAAAAGCCCCAAAGACGCGGTGGCAAAGGGAATAGGGTATGTGCCGGAAAACCGGCTTCAAGAGGGCCTGGTGCTGGGGAAGTCTATAAAAGATAATCTGGTTATCACGGTCTTAAAGGCGGTTTCCAACAGGCTGGGCCTTATAAGGCGGGACAAGAAGGCGCTCTTGACAAAAGAATGGATGGAAAAACTGGCGATAAAGCCGCCGCTTCCGGACCTTGCGGCATCAAAACTCTCCGGCGGCAACCAGCAGCGGGTCGTGCTGGCGAAATGGCTCGCCGCGGCGCCTAAGATACTGATTGTTGACGAGCCCACAAACGGCATTGACGTAGGGGCGAAAACAGAAATCCATCAAATTTTGCGGGACCTTGCGGCAGCGGGGATGGGCGTTATCGTGATCTCATCAGAACTGCCTGAGATTATCGCCATTGCGGACCGGGTCATCGTCATGCGCCGGGGCAGAATTGCCGACCAGCGGTTCTGCGAGGGGCTTAACCAAGAAGATTTGCTCAGTAAAGCCCTCTAGGGCCCCGGCCCCCGCAGGGAAATGCGGCAGGAGCCGGGAAACAAGCAGACAGGGCGGAATAAGAGAACAGCGGCAGAACAGAAAACAGAGAAAGAACAGAGGAACCGTGTATATGGGTGTACAAAAAATGAAAGAACTGCCTATTTTGTGCGTGCTGATAGGGATTTCGCTCATTATTACTATTGCTAACCCCTCATTCGCCACGCTGGAGAATATGCTCGACCTCCTTAAAGGCAGCCTGACCCTCTCGATTATGGCGCTGGGTATGCTGGTGGTTATTCTCACAGGCGGCATTGACGTGTCGGCGGCGTCGATTATAACGGCGGTTACGGTTATTACCGGCTATTTCCTGCTGCATATTTCCTCTAACCTCGCGGCGGCCCTGGGGGTTGCGGTTCTTGCCGGAACAGGCCTGGGGCTTATGAACGGCGTGTTGGTGGCGCGCCTTAAAATCCCGCCGATTGTAACGACCCTGGGGACCATGAGCATCATCATGGGGATTGTGCTGTACCTCACGAACGGGAACTGGATAACCGGCATTCCTGAAAACTTTATCCGGTTCGGCAGGCTTATGATACTGCGTATCCCCTTGAAAAGCGGGCGGGTTATCGGCTTTCCCATCCAGATTGCCTTTCTGGTTCCCGCGGCGCTCCTCACCTGGTTCCTCCTCAAGAAAACCGTCCCGGGCAGGGGCGTCTACGCCATCGGCGGGAACCTTGAATCCGCCGAGCGCATGGGCTTTAAGCCAAACCGTATCCTTATGTTCGTGTACGCCTACGAAGGCTTTCTCATCGGCCTTGCCGCGGTATCCCACACCTCCATCATGCGGCAGGTTGACCCGAACGCCTTTCTGGGCTTTGAGATGCAGGTCATAGCCGCGGTGGTTTTGGGCGGCGCCAGCACCCTGGGCGGGACCGGCAGCGTTTTGGGAACCCTCTTGGGGGTGGCAATCTTCTGCGTTATCAACAACGGCCTTATCCTTATGAAGATACCCACGTTCTGGCAGAAAATCGCCGTGGGCATCATTATTACCGGTTCTATCGCGCTTGATATGGCGCAGAAGAAGCGCCTTGAACGGAAACAAATCCGAGTTGACCTGGAGTAACCCATCATGGCTTATAATCTGCCGGTCTTTCAGGCAAAAGTAAAAACCCTGCTTAAAACCAACGAGGGAATCCTTGCGGTTCTTTTTGCGCTGGCCTTTACCCTTATGGCAATACTTTCCCCCGGGCGCTTTCTCAGCCGGGGGAACCTCCAGTCCATGGCGTACCAGCTGCCGGAATTCGGCATTCTCGCCCTGTCCATGACGCTGGTTATCGTGTCCGGCGGGATTAACCTCTCATTGACCTTCAGCGCAACCCTCTCTATGATTATCGGGGGCCTTGTCATGGCGGGGATTACGAAAAACGGGGGCCCTCCGGCGGCGGCCATAGTCGCGGGCTTGAGCCTTATGGCCCTTACCGCCCTCTTATGCGGCGCCCTCAACGGGTTTGTGGTGGTCTATCTGGGGGTTACGCCTATGATCGCCACCTTGGGAACCGCCACGCTCTTTGAGGGAATAAGCCTTAACATTACCAAAGGCGGCGCTATTTCCGGCTTTCCCCTCCAGTTCCTCGGCATAGGGAACGGTATGCTTCTGGGGGTGCCGCTTCCCATGCTGGTCTTCGCGGCGGTTGTGCTGGGGGTGTACCTCCTCCTTGAGCGCAGCGTCTTCGGCAGCCAAGTCTATATGACCGGCAGCAACCCCAAAGTCACCCGCTATTCAGGGATACAGGTCAAGCAGGTCCTGCTTTGGGTGTATATTATAGCAGGCTTCCTCGCCGGCGTTGCAGGAATACTCATGGCGTCCCGCTATAACTCGGCCAAAGAGTCCTACGGCTCCTCGTACCTGCTGCAATCCGTGGCCGCGTCGGTTTTGGGGGGCACCGGCATAAACGGCGGGGAAGGGAAAGTAGCGGGAACCGTCATCGCGGTTATGATCGTGCAGGTTATTTCAAGCGGCCTTACTATCTACGGCGTGAACCGGTATCTCACCACGATTGTTATGGGCGGGATACTGCTTCTGGCGCTTGCGGTCAAATTTTTTGCCAACAAGCCGGGGCGGTAAACAGGCCGGTATTACCGAGGCGTTATCCGAATGTATTTTCGGGTAATTGTATACATATTTTATTTTTGGAGGAAGGTTTTTATGAAAAAAACCGTTGTTTTGGCTTTGGCCGTCTTATTGTGCGCTGGCGCAGGATGGGCAAAAGGCGGCGCGGCAAAAAGCGGCGCGAAGGTTCCTACTGTGGTGGTAATGCCCAAACTGGTGGGCATCCCCTATTTCAACGCTTCCCAAGCAGGCGCTGAACAGGCAGGGAAAGATTTGGGTATCAATGTCATCTACACCGGCCCTACCACCGCGGACGCGGCGGAACAGGTCAAGATGCTGGAAGACCTTATCGTCAAAGGGGTTGACGCGATCTGCGTGGCGCCTAATGACGCGGCGGCGCTTACGCCGGTGCTTCAGCGGGCAAAGAAGGCGGGGATTAAAATCCTTGACTGGGACACCTCCGCGGATCAGTCGGTGGTTGACCTTTCGGTGCACCAGATTGACGACAAGCAGTACGGCGAGCACATCTGGGATCTTCTGGTGCAGCAGATGGGGGATACCGGAGACTACGCGATCCTTACCGGCGGCCTCTCGGCGTCCAACCTTAACACCTGGATAGACCACGGCTTAGCCTACGCAAAGGGTAAGTATCCCGCTCTTAACCTTGTTACGGAAAAAATCCCCACTGACGAGAAACAGCAGGCGGCGTACCAGAAAACCCTGGAACTTATTACTGCGTATCCCGACCTCAAGGGCATTATCGGCGTAAGCACCCCCACGCCCATCGGCGCGGCCCAGGCGGTTCAGGAAAAAGGACTCAAAGACACTATCGCGGTGGTCGGCACGGCGCTCCCCACGGACTCAGGCCCCTACCTTGAGGACGGCTCCCTGCGGGTAGCGACCCTGTGGGATCCGGCAAAACTGGGGTATCTTACGGTGGTGCTGGCAAACAATCTGCTTAAAGGCCAGACCCCGGCTGACGGGCAGGATGTTCCCAACGTCGGGAAAATCACGGTAAACGGCAAAATTATCATCATGGGGCCCCCCACTGATTTCACCAGCGCCAACTACAAAAACTTCTCGTTCTAAGGCGCAAGCCCCCTTGCTCCGCCGGTAAGCGGCGCCCGCAGGGGGGTTTAGGGCGGGGGAATTTTTTCTAAAAAAGTTCCCCTGCATCTCTTTTAAGGGGCAGATGCTATGAACTTACCGCATGGCCCTCATGTTCTGAATAATACGCCGCCATACGCGCCCTGGCTTCCTCCTCTCTGCGCTGGGAAATGGGCAGGCGGTAGTCCCCGCCCAGCAGCACCTGCGATCTGGTAAAGCCCTCTATCTTATCCAGATTAACCAGAAAAGAATGATGGATTCGCAGAAAATTGGCGCCCGGGAGATCGGCTTCCACCTGATCCAGTTTACGGTAAAACCACGCCTCTTCCTCTGAGGTAACCACCCGCACTTTACGGACATTGCTCTCAAAAAAAAGAATGTCTTCCACCGGAACGCGGCAGAGCCGGTCTTTCTGCCGGTAGGTGAAAGCAGGAGGATCCGCGTCCTGAGTTCCGGTTATGCGGTTAAGGATTTCCCACAGTTCAATCTCCCGCACAGGCTTGGTAAGAAACGCGGCGCTGCCGGAGCGGAAGAGCCTCCGGCAGTACGCTTCGTGGGCGGAGACAAAAACCAGCGCCGGCAGGCGGGGACAGCGCTGTATTTCCGCAACAGTCTGCGCGGCGCGCTCATCATCCGGCTCGATGTCCAGAAAGAGCGCGTCAAAAACCTCAAGGTCCAGGGCCGCGGCAAGTTCATGCGCCGAGGCGCAGAGGCAGAGCTCAAATCCCAGGGGCAGGCGCGCTCCGCCGCGTTTAAGCATATCCGCAAGCTCGGCGTGTACCGTATTCCTGCCGCTGTATATCCCCAGGGCGGTTTTCTTTAGGCATTCAGTAATCATTTTCTTGACAACTCCTTTGATTTTCTCCCTGTTTACAGAGCAGTAACCATGCCAAGCAGAGAAAACCCGCCGGAGCCGGCGAGTATAACCGGCGCGGCAGGGTACGGCGCCGGCGGAGTTGAAAGCCTATGAGTAATAATTACCCGCCTTACCGCGTAAACCTTACCCCCGAAGGGGGATTCACGTGCTTCCTGCGGCGAGAGGGTTTGCACGTTTAGTCACAACCCTGAAGTTGCGCCTCAGCGGACGTCGCAGGCGTGAGCGGCGCTGCACATGTCGCACTGGTTGGGGGTTTGGGGGAACTG
>JAITHF010000275.1 GCA_031280115.1 Spirochaetaceae bacterium
GCGGCGCGCTGCGGGCCATTACCGCCCCGGGGCCAATAACGGAAATTGGGGATGGTGCGTTCATGTACTGCTCCCGCCTGCGGAGCGCCCCGCTTCCCCCGACGGTCATCGAAATCGGGAAGGGCGCGTTTGATGGGTGCCGCAGCCTTACCAGCGTAGCTATCCCCAACAGCGCGTTACCGCCATCGGGGAGTGGGCGTTTGCTGAGTGTGAGCGCCTTACCAGCGTAACCATCGGGGGCAGCGTTATCTCCATCGGGGGCTTTGCGTTTGCTAGGTGCAGCAGCCTTGCCAGCGTAACCATCCCCGGCAGCGTTACCTCCATCGGGCACAGAGCGTTTGAGGGGTGCAGCAGACTTGCCAGCGTAACCATCGGCAACGGCGTTGCCTCCATCGGGTGGGGGGCGTTTTTGGGGTGCAGCAGCCTTACCAACGTAACCATCCCCACCGGCGTTACCTCCATCGGGGCCGGGGCATTTTCTGGGTGCACCAGCCTTGCCAGCGTAACCTTTGGGGGCAGCATAAGTCAGGCAAATTTTTCTTCTTCTTATTATTCTTCTTCTTCTCCTTCTTATCACTGCTATACCTTCCCCGGTAATTTGCGCGACAGGTATTTCGCCCAAGCCGGCGGCCCGGGGACGTATACGCGGCCTAACGGCGAATCTACCACCTGGACGAAGTCGTAACCGGGCGGCGCTCTTTGGGAAGAATTTGGGGGAACCAGTTCCCCCACACCCCCAACTAAAGGCTTCCTGCGCCGCGCCGCTCACGCCATCGAAGCGCGGTGAGGCGCAACTTCGGGGTTGTGACTAAACCCGCAAACCCTCTCACCGCGGGAAGCACCTGAATCCCCCGCAGGGGGTTTCCCGCCCCGCGCCCTTCCGCCTGCGGCTCAGGCGGGCGTTTTGTTGGATACAAACAACTTTATTTTGGCGCCACGGAACTCTTTCTTGGCGCCACGGAACTCTTTCTTGGCGCCACGGAACTCTTTCTTGGCGCCACGGAACTCTTTCTTGGTGCCAAGGAAACTTATCTTGGTGCCAAAACAAACTATCCTGTCCCTGCATAAATCATTAGTATATAAAGAATTATCGGCGCTTCGCGCCTCTTGAAGAGAATTTGGAGGGTCATAGACCCTCCAAACCACCCCTAAAGGCTTCCTGCCTCGCGCCCTTTCGCCATCTACGTCCGCTGAGGCGCCGCTTCGGGGTTGTGACTAAAATTGCAAACCCTCTCGCCGCGAGAAGCGCGTGAAACAGCCGCAGGCTGTTGACAGAAAAGAGGGGCGGCGTATATAGTGGGGCAATATCACAAGAAACAAGAAGGAAACATTGTGCCCCGCACCCGAACAGCCATACTTTGAACCGCTAGAACAGCCTCCGGCTGCCCCGCAGGGGGTGTGGCTGCATATCTCCGCCGGACAGGGGCCGGAGGAATGCGCCTGCATGGCGGCGCGCACCCTGCGGGTTCTGACTGATGAGGCCGGGTCCCTGGGAATTAAGACCCGGCTCATCGCCTTTGAACCCTCCCGAATACCCGGAAACATCCGCTCCGCCCTGATAGCCCTTGAAGGAGCCGCAGGCGCGGCTTCTTTTGCCGATTCCTGGGCCGGCACTATCAAATGGGTCTGGCGGAGCGGCTATAGGCCCCATCACAAACGAAGAAACTGGTTTATTCAGGTCCGGGCCCTGCGGGAACCGGCGGCGGGGAAGGCGTTTTCCCGTGAGGACCTGCGCTTTGAAACCGCCCGCGCCGGCGGCCCCGGAGGGCAGCACGTGAACAAAACCGAAACCGCCGTGCGGGCCGTCCATATCCCTACCGGAAAATCCGCCCTTGCCAGAGAGGAACGCTCCCAGCTTCTCAATAAGCGTCTTGCTGTTGCCCGCCTTGCCGCGCTCTTTGAAGAAGAAAAAGAGGCGGAACAGGCCGCGTTCCGCTCGTCCCAACGGCTCGCCCACTACGAACTGGAACGGGGAAACCCAAAGCGCGTCTATGACGCCCAGACCAACAGGCCCTTGGCAGCGCCCTAGCCGCCGCCGCCGCTTTTTAGCGCTTGGCGCTGCCCCCTGTTTTCTGTTATGCTCAAAAGGCGAAGCAGAACCAGAACAAAATAAAACGGCATAAAAAATTAAAAAGATTAAAAGGAGCAGGAAGATGAAATGGTTTTTGGCGGCGTTGTGTGCCGCGTCCCTCGCGGTTCAGCCGGTGTTTTCAGAAATCCTTGAAACGAACAGCGGTTTCGCCCTGATTCAGGGCGGAACCTTCGTGATGGGAAGCCCGGCGTCTGAAGAAGGCCGGCGGGATAACGAGGAGGAGCATAAAGTCACCGTAAGCGGCTTTTACATGGGGAGGCATGAGGTAACGGTGGGGGAATTCAGGCGCTTTGCCGAAGATTCCCAGTACCGCACCAGCGCCGAGGCCCGGCACAACGGCAAGGTGTACCTTGAAAGCGGAACCGCCGTGCAGGAGGACGCGGACTGGGCGCATCCCTACATGGATCAGGAGGACGACCATCCGGTGGTACTGGTAAGCTGGTATGACGCGGCGCATTACTGCAACTGGCTGAGTAAACAAGAGGGGTTCCGCCCGGCGTATATTATCAAGGGAACGAAGGTTATCTGGAAACAGGGCGCAAGAGGCTACCGGCTTCCCACAGAGGCCGAATGGGAATACGCCTGCCGCGCAGGAACCGCGGCGGCCTTTCATACCGGCAGCCGGATAACCAAAGGCCAGGCGAACTTCGACGGGTACGCCACGGCGCCGGTGGGGAGCTACCCGCCCAATCCCTGGGGCCTGTATGATATGCACGGCAATGTCTGGGAATGGTGCTGGGATTGGTACGGGCGGTACAGCCTCAAAGAAGAGGCCGATCCTGCGGGGCCGGAAACCGGCGAAGACCGCATAAACCGCGGCGGGTGCTATCGGGGCGTCAGCGACGGCTCGGCGCTGCGCTCGGCCTACCGGTGGTACGGGGACCCGCCGGAGCACAGCGACAACACCCTGGGCTTCCGGGTGGTGCGGGCCGCCGGCAGGTAATGTTCATCCGGCTTGCCGTAAAACCCCCGCCCCGCCTTGAGGCCGGGGCAGGCGATAAAAAAAAGGCCGGTCTAAACCGGCCATGCCCTTGAGGCAATCGGAGATATAGTGATTTGGGAGGGGAACTATAGGTCCGACATTTAATATATCGGCCAGCGGGGGCCGATTCTTAACTACTTTTTCCTGCCCTCCCCCCGGGGGCCGGGGCCTTTTCCCTGCTTTTAGCCGTATTCTTATTCGCTCTCAGAAATACTAAGGTCAACAGTAAGCGCGATATGATAGGTTCTGCCCTTCCGGGCGTTCAAAGGCCGGATTATCGAATAGTCGCTCATCTGAAACTTGACCTCGTGCCTCCCCGGTTCCACCGGATAGGGCTTCAGCGTATTAGCAAGCAGGCGGTTGTCCACATAGATAAGGGCGCTCTCAGGCGCCTCAAACGTAATAACCGGCGTGGGGTCCTGGAGTTCCACCGTAACCTCAAGCACCTTGCCCCGCTCGACCATAAAACGCCGGCTCTCATTGCGGTAATCCTCAGAAAGCACCACAAGGTTATGCTCCCCTTCCCGCAGCACCTGTTCTTCATGGGGGTTTTCCACTACCGCGTCGTCAATCAGCACCACAAAAGGCTTCCCCGCTAACTGTTCGGGATACCGGTGGAGGATACGCACCGCGCCTTCGCCGCTTAATACCGGTTTTACCCGTAACTGGAAGACCATCGCCTCAATCTCTTCGCGCAGCCCTTTAATAACCGGCATGATCCTGAAGAGCAAGGGAAACGCCCCGGGTTCGATGACGCCGGTAGGCACAAAACTATAGGGGGTGGTACGCAAGCCGTGGGCGTCCCGGATAGGAATCTGATAGACCGTCTGTATCTTGTTCGGGATAGGCTCGAAACTTATCTGCCGCGCCTCAAGGTCAGCGGCGCCCGGGCCCGGCGCCGTGTCAAGATCAGCGTAGAGCACGATTGCCAGACTCCCATAATAGTCGAGATAGGCCTCCGGCGCCGTAAGCTCTATCTCCACGCCCCGTACAAAACGGGTGTCCTGATCAAGCCGTATCACCGCTGAACCGCTATAGGAAAGGGGAATGGAAACCCCTGCCGGATTGTCAAGGGCAACGGCTATGTCCCCTGCGATAAGCGCCCGAATAGGTTCCCCCCGGAGCGCCCCCCGAACCCCCAGGCACACCAAACACATCAGTACCGCGTACCGAGGTTTCATTTACTTGTTTCCTCTTTCTTTTTTATTTTTTATTTTTTTTTTATTTCTTTTATTCTGTCTTTTATACTTCTATACTTCTGCGGCCTTTAATTTTAACGGGCAGGCGCGAACACGCCGCTCAAATACTTCCCCGGGTCCTGGGCCTTCCCGTGCCGGCGCAGCTCAAAATGCAGGTGCGCTCCGGTTGACTGGCCGGTTGACCCCACCCTTCCTATAAGCGTACCAGATTCCACCCGCCTCCGCAAGGCCGTGTCAATTCGCGAAAGGTGCCCGTAGAGGCTTATCCAGCTTTCGTCATGCTGAATTATAATATACTTCCCGTACACCCGGTCCTCGCCGGTTTCCGCCACCACGCCGGCTTTGGCCGCGTACACTTCGGTTCCCGCCGGCGCCGCAAGGTCAAGGCCGTTATGGTTGCGCCGTATGCCGGTAACCGGATTTATCCGCGGGCCGAAGGCGCTGGTAATCCGGTAGGAGCGCAGGGGGTATCCAAAGCCCGGGTGCAGGAAAAATGCCCGCTCAGTAGGGGTGAAGTCAGCGCCGGGGATAAAGCGGAAGCGTTCTTTGGCGCCGTTCCTGTTCAAGGTGATGACCACCGCCGGGTCCCCGGTACGGCTTGCCGCAAGAAGTTCTTCAAAGCCCGACCCAGGGGCCTCAGGGATAAAAAGCCCCGGCGCTGACGGCAGGAGGAGCGCCCTGCCCGTATCAAGGGCGCCTTGGCGGGCTATTCTGTTAAGGGTAGCAATGCTGGCGTAGGGAACGGCGCACCGCGCCGCGATCCCCAGAATGTCATCCGCGGCGCGGGGGGTGTAGGCGTACACCGTAAGCGCCTCCGCGAGGGACGCGGGGCTTTCTCCGCCGGCCTTTCCCAGACCGGCGGCGCGGCGGCGGGCGGTTTCCACATCAAAGAGGTACTGCTTGAACGCTGTGTCCTGTATCTCCATGCGTTGAATAACCGGAAAATCCTCGGCCCCTGAGAGGGGGCTTATGAACCAGAGGAGCAGGAGCGGAAGCGGAAGCCGTATATATGCCATTGTTCTCTTATTCCCCTCATAACGCGCCGTAAGAGCGGCGTTTTCCAGCATACCCGTGGGAAAACAAAAAAGGCAAGGGCCTATCCCTTGCCTTACGGTCTTTTGCGCGGCGGCCTCAGTCTACTTTTTTAATAGCTTCAGTCGGGCAGGCTTCGGCGCATTTGCCGCAGTCCTCACATTTTGCTGGATCAATGACCTGGATGCCGTCTTTTTCGGAGATAGCTTCCTTTTCACATTCATCCACACAGCTTCCGCAGTTGGCACAATCTTCAGTGATTTTGTACGCCATATAAATACCTCTCTCGGTTT
>JAITHF010000015.1 GCA_031280115.1 Spirochaetaceae bacterium
GCCAGCAAAATAAAGTTTCTTGCGCGCAAAATAAGTTTCTTTGCCAGCAAAATAAAGTTTCTTGCGCGCAAAATAAGTTTCTTTGCCAGCAAAATAAAGTTTCTTGCGCGCAAAATAAACACGTGCGTTGGCAACGTGTACTGTAATAAGGAGGAATTATATGGGCGGTAAAGATTGGCTGCCGGGTATCCGGTCGCTGATTCTCAAAATGGCTGCGGCTTGGCTTCTCAGGCCCAGCACCAAAGGCGCCTCATGGCGCGGGCCCTCTTTGGGACTCATAGACAGAGAATTCCACTGACGCGGCCTCCCGGCGCCGGCCTTTTATTTCTGTCTCTGTTTCTATTTCTGTTTCTATGGTGATACGGTGAAATCCGGGGGTAAGGGGGAGGACGAATACCCCGCTATGGCCTACGGCCCCCTTGAGGGCGTCATTATCATAGACCAGCGCGTCCGGGCCGAAGCCGGAGGTTTCTATCCTGACCGCTTGGGAGCCTTCGGGCAGGGACGGGTCAAGATAGAATACCGAACCGGCGGACGGTATCCGTATGACCCCTTCGCCTTGGGAAACCGTTCCGGAACGGAAGCGCTCGGAAAGCCACGCCTGATATTCAGGCGGGTATACCGGCGCCCCGCCCCGGTGCCAGTCGCACTGAGGCGGGGCTTGCCGTTCCCGTACCCGCTCAGTATACGCGCCGGTACAGTACGGGCCGGCGGCCATGCCGGAGAGGGCGCACAGCGCCGCCTCCCCGGTGTGTTCCGGCGGACTGCCTCCCGGGTGGCGGTACGGAGCGGGGGCGCCGCCTTCCCCCTCAAGCGCTTGCAGGACCGCTGAGGCAAGCCGCGCCGGAATAGAACTGCCGGTCTTTCCCACCACAGTTTCCCCTGAGAAGTTTCCCATCCACACCCCGACAGTATAGCGCCTGGTGGCGCCCAGGGCCCAGATGTGCTGGTACTGGTTTGCCGTGCCGGTCTTGAACATGGCGCCGGAAGAGGCGGCCATAGACGGCGCGGGGCCGAACCCCACAAACCGGCTCGACCTGTCTGAGAGAATATCCGCGATAACCCACGCGGCGTAGGGGGACATAACCGCGCCCCCCGGGGCCGCTTCCGCCTGACCCTCAAGCCACCGCAGGCTCAGGGCGCTCCCGCCTCGGGGGAACACGGCAAAGGCCCGGACAAGCTCTTCAAGGCTGACCTCCGCGTTCCCCAGGGCAAGGCCGGCGCCGTAGGTTCCCATGCCCTCCGCAACGGACTGGAAGCCCAGGGACGCCAAATACTCCTCGAAAGCCCTGACCCCAAGCCGCTCAAGCAGGCAGACTGCCGGTATATTAAGCGACGAGGCCAGGGCCACCCGCAAGCGCACCGGCCCGTTGAACCGCCGGTTGAAGTTTCCCGGAATATAGGCTTCGCCTGCGCCGAATATCGTGGGAATATCCGGCAGAATGGAGGACGGGCCGAACCCGCAGTCAAGGGCTTTGGCGTAGAGAAAGGGCTTGAGGCAGGAGCCGCTCTGGTTCCGGGCCCGAACCCCGTCGATTTTGCCTGAAACTTCGTCGTTAAACCATGAAGACGACCCGGCGTAGATACGCACCGCGCCGGTTTGGTTCTCAACGGCCAGCACCGCGCCGTTGGTTACGCGGTTATGCCGCAGGCCCGCAAGTTCCGCCGCAAGGCGCGTTTCGGCGTAGGCTTGCAGGGGAAGGTCCAGGGTGGTCTTCACTGACCGCGCCCCCCCGTCTTTGAGCATGGCCCCGACCCGTTCAGCGAAGTGGGGCGCGTGGAACGGGGCTTTCCCCGGGTTGTCCTGCCGCGCTTCCCGGGCCGCGGCGCGCACCGCCTCTTCCGTAAGCGCGAGGCCCGCGCGTTTCCCCAGTTCAAGCGCCGCTTGGGCCGCCCGCTCAGGATAAAGCGCCGGATCATAGGCCCCGGGGCGCCGGGGGATCACCGCGAGGAGCGCGGCCCTCCCCTGGTCAAGCCTGCTTACCGGCAGGGCGAACCGGGCCCGGGTTATGGCCGCAAGCCCTTCGATATTGCTCCCAAAGGGGATGCTGTTGAGCCACAGTTCAAGAATAGCCCGCTTTGAAAGCCGCGCTTCCAGCCGCAGGGCGTCCCAGGCTTCCTGAGCCTTGCCGCCGGCGCCGCGGCGGTGGGGGCGGATGAGGCGGGCAAGCTGCATGGTGATGGTTGAGGCGCCGGAGACGACCCGTTTGGCCCGCAGGTTTTTAAGCGCCCGGGCCGCCGCGGCAAGCGGGTCAATGCCGGCGTGGAAATAGAACCGGCGGTCTTCGGCGCGGATGAAAAGCCGGGCGGCCTGAAGCGGCACGGCCTCAAGGGGCGCCCATTCCCGCTTTACCCCGTCAGGGGCCGGGGACACCCGCAGGACCGCGCCGTTACGGTCATAGAGGGCGAGTCCGTAGGGGCGCCTCTGGTACGCGGCGAGTTCGGGATACGGGATGCACCTTAAAATTATCCTGAAACCAAGGAGGGCTGCTGCTGCTGCGGCGGGAAGCGCCATGATACGGACGAGGGCCGCCCCTTTCGGCAGGCGCGGCCAAAGAGAGTTCCGCCGCCCTTGCGGTGCGTCCTGCCGCCCCTTTTTGGGTGATGCAGGGGTCCTGTCAAAGTCCATAAAGCCGTAATTTATTATATAACAATGATGTATACATGCAAATGCTGTTTATTTTGGCGCCAAAAAACCGGTTTTTCCCACGGTTATTGTTGTTCTATTGACACTCCCCACGCCTAAAGGCGGGGGATTCTTGCTTCAACGATAACTGCCAGGGGTATAGCTTGGTTTTCGCAAAAACTCCCGGCAAGGAGCTTTTACGGCGGTTCCAACCCATGC
>JAITHF010000092.1 GCA_031280115.1 Spirochaetaceae bacterium
TACGCAACGAGCTTGAAGCGTCGCTGGTGCTGTACTATACGGGGGTTTCCCGGGAAAGCGCGAATATCATCAAAGAACAGATAACCCATACCCAGAAAGGGGACAAAGAGAACCTTGAAAGCATGCACCAGATGAAGAAACAGGCCGAGGCCATGAAAGAAGCTCTTCTGCGGGGGGAGTTTGAAAACTTTTCCCAGTGCCTTTTGCAGGGCTGGGAGGCCAAAAAACGCGCGGCCCGCTCCATTACCAACACGTTTCTTGACGCTCTGTACCGCTACGCCCTTGAGCACGGCGGGAAATCCGCAAAGATTTCCGGCGCCGGCGGCGGCGGCTTTATGATGATTTACTGCGACCCCTGCGGTAAAACCGCCCTTGTCCGCGCCTTGCAAGCGAAAGCAGAACCCGGCGGCGCGGTGCTGACCCCCAGCTTTACTGAAATAGGAACCCAAGCATGGACTATCTACAAGAACTGACCGAACGCTATCCGAAACTCAAACCTGTCGCCCCGGACATTAACGCGGCGTTCAACGTGATTGCCGGCGCCTTTTCAAACGGCGGCAAACTCCTTATCGCGGGAAACGGCGGGAGCGCCGCTGACGCCGAACATATCGTCGGGGAACTTATGAAAAACTTCGTGAAGAAGCGCCGGCTTCCGGCCCCGTTTATAGAGGCCGTTGAGAAGGCGGATCCGGAGATTGCCGCCTACCTCCTGCCGCACCTCCAGCCCGGCCTGCCGTCTATCCCCCTTTCCAGCCACGCCTCGCTTAACACCGCCTCGCTTAACGATATTGACGGCAATATCATCTTCGCCCAGCAGGTGTACGGCTACGGGAAACCGGGGGACGTGTTTCTCGGCATATCAACGTCAGGCAATTCGCGGAACGTGCTCTGCGCCGCCGCAACAGCGAAAGCCAAAGACCTCAAGGTTATCGCCCTCTCAGGCGGGAGCGGCGGCGCGTTAAAGCGCTTCGCCGACGTGTCGGTTATTGTCCCCGAAATCGAGACGTATAAAATTCAGGAACTGCACCTGCCGGTGTACCACTGCCTCTGCCTTATGCTGGAAGACCGGTTTTTCTAAATGAAAGCCGTTATTATGGCCGGCGGGAAGGGGAGCCGCGCGGCCTCCATAGCGAAAGATATTCCCAAGCCCCTTATCCCCCTGCACGGGAAGCCTGTTCTCGCGTACCAGCTTGACTGCCTCAAACGAAACGGCATCACCGATATTACGATGGTGGTGGGCTATCTTGGGGGCCGGATAAAAGACTATTTCGGCGGCGGCGGCGCTTTCGGCTGCACAGTCTCGTATTATACCGAAACCGAACCCCTCGGCACTGCCGGCGCCCTGTACAAACTGCCGGACCTCACTGAGGACTTTGCGCTTATAAACGGGGATATTATCTTTGATATTGACTTTTCCCGTATGCTTGCCTTCCACCGGCGCAGGGGCGCCAAAGCTACCCTTGCGGCGCACCCGAACAGCCACCCTGAAGACAGCGCCCTTCTCGTAACCGGCGATGAAGATCAGGTAACCCGCTGGCTTGCGAAAGAAGCGCCCCGCCGGTATTTCAAGAATTTAGTCAACGCGGGTGTTCATATCCTTAAAAAAGACGCCCTCCCCCCGCGGGAAGCAGTATTAGAAAAGGCTGATTTGGACCGGGATATACTGGCTCCCCTTATTCCCTCAGGCGGCGTCTATGCCTATAGAACATCCGAATACATCAAAGACATGGGCACCCCTGAACGGTACGAACAGGTTTCGCTGGATATATCCCGCGGCCTTGTTGCAAGCCGCAACCTGTCCCGCCCCCAGAAAGCGGTGTTTTTGGACCGGGACGGCACGATAAATAAAGCCGGCGGGTTTGTCCGCAGCCCCGAAGAGTTTACCCTTATTGACGGCGCGGCAGAAGGGATAAAGCGGATAAATCAGGCGGGGTATCTTGCCATTGTCATTACCAACCAGCCGGTCATAGCCCGCGGGGAAGTTACCCTCGAAGGGCTTGACGAGATACATCAAAAAATGGAAGCAGAACTGGGGAAGGCCGGGGCGTACGTTGAGGATATTTTCTTCTGCCCCCACCATCCGGACAAGGGGTATAGAGGCGAGCGGGAGGAATACAAGACAGACTGCGATTGCAGGAAGCCTAAGCCGGGGATGATCCTCCGCGCCGCGGCAGCGTATAATATTGACCTGCGCCAATCCTACATGGCCGGCGACAGCCTCCGGGACGCGGGCGCGGGCATCGCCGCAGGGTGTACGCCGGTACTGATACGCGAAGCGGAATCAGGCGGCGCCGTCTCTTTCGAGGGGCGGGAGGTTCTGTGCTTCCCCAGCCTTTACGAGTTTGCCCGCCAATGTATCCGCTAGGGCTTCCGCTCATTCCGCCGCATTCCACACGCAAGGAGTATGATCGTGTCTTTTAACCTGCTCTATATTGATCCGGGCACCGGCAGCATCCTGTTCTCTATTCTGATCAGCGCCGCTGCAACCCTGTATTTCCTCTTCCGGGCGCTTATGATAAAGGCGAAAGTGTTTTTCTCAGGCCGCAGGAACGCCGCCGCGCCTAAAGCGGCCCGGCCCTTTGTTATTTACGCCGAGGGAGCTCAATACTGGAACGTATTTAAGCCCGTTCTCGATGCCTGCGAGCGCCGCGGGCAGCCCTTGGCCTACCTTACGTCCGCGGAAGACGATCCGGTGTTCAAGGCCGGATACCAGTGGGCCGCGCCGGAATATATCGGCAAAGGGAACAGCGCTTTCGCGCGCCTTAATTTTCTTTCCGCTGACCTTGTTCTTATGACCACCCCGGGCCTCGGGGTGGACCAGCTCAAGCGGTCAAAGGCCGTAACCCATTACGCCCATGTGCTCCACGCCCCGGGGGACGCCACCTTGTACCGCCTGTTCGGCCTTGATTATTTTGATTCGGTCCTCCTTACCGGCGATTATCAGGGGGAAGACATCCGCGCCCTTGAGCGGCAGCGGAACCTGCCTGAAAAACAACTGGTAACTGTGGGCTGCACCTATCTTGACGTGTACGCGGAGAAAATCGCGGCGCTTCCTCAAGAAGATCCCCATCCGTTCACGGTGCTCCTCTCCCCGTCATGGGGCGCTTCAGGGCTGCTCTCCCGTTATGGGGAAAAACTGCTTGACCCCCTGGCCGCGACGGGCTGGCGGATTATCATACGGCCCCATCCCCAGTCAAAACAGTCCGAAGCGGCGCTCCTTGAACGCCTTGCCGGACAGTACCGGAAGGCGCCGAACCTGTTCTGGGATTACGAGCGGGACAATATCTTTTCTCTGGCAAAAGCGGACTGCATGATCTCCGATTTTTCAGGGATTATCTTTGATTACCTGTTTCTGCGGGACAAGCCGGTTCTGTATGTTGCCCAGGGCATGGACCTGCGCCCTTACGACGCGGACGACCTTGAGCGCGAGCCCTGGCAGTTCAGGATCCTGCGGGAGGCTGCCGTGGAACTTACCGAAGCGGATTTCCCCGCTGTGAAAGAGATTATCTCCCGCCTCTCTGAGAGCGGAACCTATAAAGCCGCGCGGGAGAAGGCGAAAAAGACCGCCTGGGACCGCCCCGGGGAAGCGGGGGAACGGATCCTTGACTTTGTGATGTCCCATCTGCCCGCACCCCAAGCAAGCGCGTAAACCCTCTGTGCGTATCGCTGTTGATTGCAGGCTCATTGACTCAAGCGGCGTGGGGGTCTATCTTCAGGGCTGCCTTCCCTATTTTCTGGCAGCCCCCCATGAGTTCGTGCTTTTAGGGGACAGCCCCGTCCTCCGCTCGCTTGTTCCTGAACGAAAAGGGCTCACCCGTATCCCCTGCGGGGTAAAGCCCTTTTCCCCTGCCGAATTATGCGCCTTCCCCCGTGGCATTTTGAGGGCGCTCAACCGCGCGGATCTCTATTACAGCCCCTCTTTTAATCTCCCTGCGGGCATTAGGGTTCCGGTATATACCACCATGCACGATATTATTTTTCCTGATATGCCTGAGCTGGCCTCGAAGATCGGGCTTGCGGCGCGTATGTGGTGGTACAGGCGGGCCTTCAGGCGCTCGGAAAAGGTGTTTACTGTTTCCCAGTTCTCCAAGTCCAGAATCGAGCGCTTTCTGGGAACGTCCGCGCCGGTTATCGTTACCTACAGCGCTGTCCAGAACGCGCTGGCAGCCGGAGGCCCGGCGCCCGCCTGCGCCAAGAAAGAAACAATCCTTTTTATCGGGAATATCAAGAAACATAAGGGCCTGGGGTGCCTGCTGGATGGATTTTTCCGCGCCCGGAGCGAGGGCTTGGGGCACACCCTTATAATCGTCGGGGACAAGGATAATTTCCGCTCTTCCGATACGGCGTTCCTCCGAAGCCTGAGGCGCATGGACCGGTCAATTCTTGAGTTTACCGGACACGCGCCCCCTGAGAGGCTTAGGGCCCTCATCGCGGAGGCGGCGCTTTTGGTACAGCCCTCGCTCTATGAGGGCTTCGGCCTGCCGCCTCTTGAGGCTATGACCGGGGGAACTGCGGCGCTTATCTCGGATATTCCTGCCTTCAAAGAAATCTACGGGGATTTTCCGGTAACTTTTTTCCGCGCCGGGGATCCGGCAGACCTAAAAGAAAAACTGCTTGCGCTTTTGCGCGGCAAAGGCGCCCCCTCGGTTACGCTCTCTCCTGAGCTTGCCTGCCGCTACTCGTTTCAGAAGACCGCGTCGGCCATCCTGCACAATCTGGCCGCGCCGGCGGCTTGCGCGCCGGCGGGTCTTGGTGTATAGTGCCGCTATGACAGAAACTTCGGCGGACACATCCCATATCCGTAACTTTTGCATCATCGCCCACATTGACCACGGCAAATCAACCCTTGCAGACCGGCTTATCCAAAAGGGGCGCCTGGTGGATGACCGGGACTTTCAAGATCAGATCCTTGATACTATGGACATCGAGCGGGAGCGGGGCATCACTATCAAAAGCCAGGCAGTGCGTATCCCGTACACGGCGCGGGACGGAGCGCGCTACGCCCTTAACTTGGTGGACACTCCGGGGCACGTTGACTTCACCTACGAGGTCTCACGGGCCATAAACGCCTGCGAAGGCGCGCTCCTTCTGGTGGACGCCACGCAAGGCGTGCAGGCCCAGACCCTGTCCAATATGTACCTCGCGCTGGAACACAATCTTGAGATTGTGCCGGTGATAAACAAGATAGATATGGCCGCGGCGGACATTGGGGGGACCAAAGAACAGATAGAGCGGGACCTGGGGCTTGATCCTGAGGCGGCGCTTCTCGTCTCGGCCCGGCGGGGAACCGGCGTGGACGAGCTTTTTGAGGCCATTATCGCGCGGATACCCCCGCCTGCGGGAAAAGACGGCGCCCCCTTGCGGGCGCTTATCTTTGACTGCCACTACGACCCGTACCGGGGGGTTGTGGCGCATATACGGGTCTTTGACGGGACCGTCAGGCGGGGCATGAAGATACGTTTCATGTCCAACGGCGCCGAATACGAGGTGGAAACAGTGGGGGTGTTTAAGCTCTCGCTCTGTGAGGCCGGCGCCCTTGCCGCAGGAAGCGTGGGCTATATCATAGCCGGCATAAAGACCGTCAAAGACGCGCGGGTCGGGGACACGATAACCGGCGCGGACAACCCCTGCGGGGCGCCGCTGCCCGGGTTCAGGGAGGTGAAGCCGGTGGTGTTTTCGTCAATCTATCCGGTGGATTCCAATGAGTACGAGGAGCTTAAAACCAGCCTTGAGAAACTAACGCTCAACGACGCCTCGCTTATTTATGAAAAAGATTCGTCTGCGGCGCTGGGCTTCGGCTTCAGGTGCGGCTTTCTGGGGCTGCTCCACCTTGAGGTCATTCAGGAGCGCCTTGAACGGGAATTCGGCCAGTCGGTGATATTTACCGCCCCTTCGGTGAAGTACAAGGCGCGCCTCCGCAGCGGGGAGGAGGTTTTTGTGGATAATCCTATGGATTATCCTGAGGAGGGGGACATCGAGAGCGCCGAGGAGCCGTATATCCGGGCCGCCATCATCACGCCTGCCGGCTTTTTGGGAAACATTATGACCTTGTGCATGGAAAAGCGGGGGGTCAAGACCAACATGACCTATCTCGACGAGAAGCGGGTGGAGCTTATCTACGCCATGCCCCTTGCGGAGGTGCTGTTTGATTTCTACGACCGGCTTAAAAGCCTCAGCCGGGGCTACGCTTCGTTTGATTACGATATGACCGACTATAAGCCCACTGAACTTGCGAAACTTGACATCCTGCTTAACGGGAAGATTGTGGACGCCCTCTCCCAGCTGGTATTTCGGGACAAGGCATACGAGCGGGCCCGGGCCGTATGCGAGCGGCTGCGGGACGAAATCCCCCGCCAGCAGTTTAAGATACCTATTCAAGGCGCCCTGGGAAGCCAGATTATCGCCCGGGAGACGGTGAACGCCCTGCGTAAGGATGTGCTTGCCAAGTGTTACGGCGGAGACATTACCCGTAAGCGCAAACTGCTTGAGAAGCAGAAAGAGGGGAAGAAGCGTATGAAAATGGTCGGGGACGTGGAGCTCCCCCAGAGCGCCTTTCTCGCAGTCTTAAAGCCCTCTGCGCAGCCGTAGGCTGTTTCAGGCGCTTCCTGTTGCGGGAGGGTTTGCAATTTTAGTCACAACCCAGAAGCAGCGCCTCATCGCGCTTTGCAGGCGCACGGGCTCATAGCAGGAAGCCTTTTGGGGGGGTTGGGGGGCAGCCGAAGGCTGTTCCCTTACGGGAAGTTCGCAAAAGAATAC